>JANYIP010000121.1 GCA_025361995.1 Streptomycetales bacterium
CTCGACCGTGTGGTGGGCGTCCACCTCGAGATCACCGGTGGTACGGATCATCAGGTCGAAGCCGCCGTGCTTGCCCAGCTGGGTCAGCATGTGGTCGAAGAACGGCACGCCGGTGGACACGTCCACGGTGCCGGTCCCGTCGAGCTCGAGCTCGACGAGGACCTCGGACTCCTTGGTCTGGCGGTGCACCCGGGCGGACCGGCTCATCAGTGGATCTCCTTCTGCCGTTCGATCACTGCTGCAGGTCGGTCATGGCCACTAAGAACGCGGACGTCTCCGACTCGGTCCCCGCCGTCACGCGCAGCCACCCGGGCATCTCGACGTCACGGACGAGCACGCCGCGGTGCAGCAGCCGCTGCCAGGTGGCAGCGGCGTCCGGCAGGCCGCCGAAGAGCACGAAGTTCGCGTCGGAGTCGATCACGGTCAGCCCCAGCGCGCGCAGCTCGTCCACGATGCGGTCGCGCTGGACCTTGACGGCCTCGACCGACTCGAGGAGCTCGTCCGACCGGGCCAATGCCGCCCGGGCGGCCGCCTGGGTGAGCGCGGACAGGTGGTACGGCAACCGCACGAGCTGGAGAGCGTCGACGACTGCGGGGTCAGCGGCCAGGTACCCGACCCTGGCCCCGGCGAAGGCGAACGCCTTCGACATCGTCCGCGTCACGACCAGCCGCGGCCGGCCGGACAGCAGGCCGATGGCCGACGGGCGCGATGAGAACTCCGCGTACGCCTCGTCGACGACGAGCAGCCCTCGGGTGGCTGCGTACGCGGCCTCGATCACATCCAGGTCGAGCGCGGTCGCGGTGGGGTTGTTCGGCGAGCACAGGAACACCACGGCCGGGTCGGCGGCCTTGATCGCCTCCGCCACCGCGTCCGGGTCGAGGGTGAAGTCGGCAGCCCGCTGGGCCGGGACCCAGCCGGTCGATGTCCCCAGCGCGATCAGCCGGTGCATCGAGTACGACGGCTCGAAGCCGAGCGCGTGGCGCCCCGGACCGCCGAACGCCTGGAGCAGCTGCTGCAGGATCTCGTTGCTCCCGTTCGCCACCCAGACCTGCGCGGCCGTCAGTGCTGGGTTCGACGAGATCCCTGCGTGGCCCGTGAGGTACGCCGCCAGGTCCGCGCGCAGCGCCACCGCGTCCCGGTCCGGGTAGCGGTTGAGCTCGAGGGCCACCTGGGTGGCCGCCGCACCGATCTCGGCCGCCAGCTCGGCCGACGGCGGGTGCGGGTTCTCGTTGGTGTTGAGGCGTACCGGGACGTCGAGCTGCGGCGCACCGTACGGAGACTGCCCGCGCAGGTCGGCGCGCAGCAGCGAGTCGATCTCGGTCATGGCTGGTCGGTGCCCTCGAACCGCACCCGGACGGCCGCGCCATGGGCCGGCAGGTCCTCAGCGTCGGCGAAGGCGACCACGTGCGCGGCGACCTCGGCCAAGGCCTGACGCGAGTAGTCCACGACGTGGATCCCCCGCAAGAAGCTCTGCACCGACAGCCCGCTGGAGTGGCAGGCGCACCCGCCGGTCGGCAGGACGTGGTTGGAGCCGGCGCAGTAGTCGCCGAGCGAGACCGGGGCCCAGGCACCGACGAACACCGCCCCGGCGTTGCGGACCCGGGCCGCGACAGCGGCCGCGTCGGCCGTCTGGATCTCGAGGTGCTCGGCGGCGTACGCGTTGACCACGGCCAGGCCGGCCTCGACGTCGTCCACCAGGACGATGCCCGACTGCTGGCCAGCCAGCGCCGCCGTGATCCGCTCGACGTGCTTGGTCGCCGCCACTGCGATGACCAGCTCGGCCTCCACCGCGACGGCCAGCGCCTCGCTCGGCGTCACGAGCACAGCGGCTGCCAGCGGGTCGTGCTCCGCCTGACTGATCAGGTCAGCGGCGACGTGCGCAGGGTCGGCCGTGTCGTCGGCGAGGATCGCGATCTCGGTGGGCCCGGCCTCGGCGTCGATCCCGATCCGACCCTTGAGCAGCCGCTTGGCGGCCACCACCCAGATGTTTCCGGGCCCGGTCACCAGCGCCACCCGAGGGCAGGACGCCGTCCCGTACGCGAACATCGCGATCGCCTGGGCGCCGCCGACCGCATACACCTCCGTGACACCGAGCAGCGCGCAGGCCGCGAGAGTGGCCGGGTGCGGGAGGCCACCGAACTCGCGCTGCGGCGGGCTCGCCACCGCGATCGAGGGCACCCCGGCCACCTGCGCGGGGACGACGTTCATGATCACGCTGCTCGAGAGCGGAGCGATGCCACCGGGGACGTAGAGCCCGACCCGGTCGACGGGCACCCAGCGCTCGGTCACCGTCCCACCGGGCACGACCTGGGTCGTGGTGTCGCTGCGCCGCTGGTCGGCGTGCACCAGGCGTACCCGTCGGATCGACTCCTCCATCGCCGCCCGCACGCCCGGGTCGAGCACCTCCAGGGCCCAGGCGAGGGCGTCGGTCGGTACCCGCAGGCTCGGCGGTCGTACCCCGTCGAAACGCTCGCAGAGGTCCATCAGCGCGTCGTCGCCGCGGTCGCGCACGTCGTCGCAGATGGGGCGCACGGTCGCCAGCGCAGCCTCGACGTCGAGGGCGGCGCGGGGCAGCACCGAGGCCAGGTCCGGCTCGGTGCCACGCAGATCGATGCGGCGGATCACCGGGCCAGTCTAGGGAACCCGCCCTAGGCTCGGTCAGGTGACCGAGCGGATCCCGTTGTTCCCGCTGGGAACCGTGCTGTACCCGGGCCTGGTCCTGCCGCTGCACATCTTCGAGGAGCGCTACCGCGCGCTCGTCCGCGACCTCGTCGAGCAGCCGGACGCGCAGGGCCCTCGCTTCTTCGGCGTCGTCGCGATCCGGATCGGCCGCGAGGTGGGCGCCGACGTCTTCACCTCCGACTTCGGGCCCACCTCCGACAGCACTGGCGAGTCCAGGGGTGACGGTGCGTCTGCGCTCCACGAGATCGGCTGCGCTGCCGAGCTGCGGGGCGTCGAGGCGTACGAGGACGGGCGCTTCGACCTCGTCGCCACCGGGACCCGAAGGTTCCGGCTGCTCGAGCTGGACACCTCCCTGCCCTACCTGCAGGCCGAGGTCGAGTGGCTCGACGAGGTGCCCGGCGAGGCGGCCGACGTGCTCGCGGTCAGCGTGCTCCGGCACTTCCGGCTGTACCGGGACGCGTTGCTCGCCACCCAGGGCCTGATCGGCGCTAGCGACTCGCTGCCCGAGGAGCCCGAGGCCCTGTCCTACCTGGTCGCGGCCACGATGATCCTGGACCTCGGCGACCACCAGTCCCTGCTGGCCGCGCCGGACACCTCGACCCGGCTGCTGCTCGAGCTCGGGCTGCTGCGTCGCGAGTCCACGCTGCTCCGCGTCCTGCCGAGCCTGCCCGGCGTCGACTACGCCCGCCAGCCGGCCTCCCCCAACTGACCGTTCGTTGATCATGGACTTGTTGCCCGAGTTGATCAAGGTTGAGGGGCAACTACTCCATGATCAACGAGTGCGGTGCGGCTAACCCGCGCAGCCGGTCCGGCAGCAGCAGAGTCAGGTCGATGCCCGCCTCGGCCGTCCAGTCGGGCTGCAGCCCCAGCGCCAGCTCGGCGGTGAGCTGCCCTGCGGCAGCGGCCGACTGGATCCCGTACCCACCTTGCCCCACGCACCACACAAACGTGGGCTCGGCCGGGTCGGGGCCGAGCACCAGCTCACCGTCAGGAGCGAAGGTACGCAGCCCGGCCCAGGTGCTCCGTACCGACCGCATCGGCAACGTCGTCGCCTCGGCCACCCGCTCCAGAGCGAGAGCCACGTCGAGCTCGTCGGGCTTGGCGTCGCAGGGCGCACTGGGCGTCTCGTCGGCCGGCGACACGAGAAGCCCGTCCCCTTCCGGCTTGAAGTACCAGTCGCCGCGGACGTGGTTGACCGACGGCCAGCGCCTGGCATCCACGCCAGCCGGCAGGCCGACGGTCATCGCCGTCCGCCGCAGCGGCCGGAGCCCGACCGGCGTGATCCCGACAAGCGCAGCGAGACCGGCCACCTCGTCACCCCATGCGCCGGCCGCGTTGACGACGCGGTCGCAGGAGAACGACGCGGCCGGTGTCGCGACACGCCACCTTGCGCCGGCCCGCTCGATTCCGACGACCGCGGCCGATCGCACGACCGTACCGCCGTGGGCGCGGAGCAGCCGGACGAACCCCGAGTGCAGGGCAGCCACATCGACGTCCGCGGCGCCCGGTTCGAGCACCCCGGCCACGCTGTGCTCCGGACGCAGGACCGGGCACAGCTCGCGGACCTGCTCGCCGTCCAGTTCGGTGACGTCCGGGTCATACCCCCGACCCTCGACTGCCACGTCGTGCAGCTTGCCCCGATCAGCCTCCCCGCCGACCCAGACCACCCCGCGCGGCGACAGCAGCGGCGCATCGGCGAACCCGTCCGGCGGGTCCTCGAGGAAAGCGCGCGAGGCCACAGTGAGCCGGCGGGTCTGCGCCAACCCGTAGTTGGCGAGGTACAGCGCGGCCGAGCGCCCAGTCGCGTGGGCCGATAGCGCGCTCTCCCGCTCGAGCAACGTCACAGTGGCACCAGCCACAGCCGCGAAGGCGGCCGCCGAGACCCCGGCGATCCCGCCGCCGATCACCACCACGTCAGCACCCGACCGCGCTCGCGCCATGCGGTCACCCTAGGGGGACCAGCGCCTTGCTCCTGCGATGTGCGGATCCGCTACGAATCCGACGACTCCAACGACCCCGATCGGCCCCGATCGAACGGGCCGGCCCGTCCGCCTGCGAGGATCGGGGCGTGAACAGTTGGGTCGAGCGCGCAGTGGTGC
>JANYIP010000128.1 GCA_025361995.1 Streptomycetales bacterium
CAGCCCGGTTGAGCTGTCGGCGACGGAAACGGTGATGGCCTCGGTACCGATGAAGGTCGCCTGACCCATGTCCACGGTGATGTCACTGTCTGTGGCGCTGCCGACAGCCGCCGCAGCCGGGACGTCGACGGTCTTCCGCCCGGCCCTGGTCATGATCGAGAAGCGGCCAGCGGGCTGCAAGCCGGCGTCGACCAGGTAGCGGGCGAAGACGCGCGCGCCGTTGCCGCACATCTCGGCGAGCGACCCGTCGGCGTTGCGGTAGTCCATGAACCAGCCGGCATCGGTCTCGCTCGACGCAACCACCCGCAGCACCCCGTCGGCCCCGACGCCGGTCCGGCGGTCACAGATCGCCGCGACCACAGCCGGGGTGATGTCGAGCTCACCGGCCAGGTCGGGCAGCAGCACGAAGTCGTTCCCGGTGCCGTGGCCCTTGAGGAAGGGCCAGCCGTCAGTCGCAGACGCGATGCTCACGCCTCCAGCGTACGGTCGCCCAGCACCTTGACCGCGCGCGCATAGATCTCGTCGGTACGGATCAGGACGTCGTCCCAGGTGACCGACGGCGGGACCGTGCGGTTGTGCTCCGCGATGGACTGGCGCAACCCCGGCGTACGGCACAGCCGGACCAGGCCGCTGACGAGCTCGCCGTCGGTCGCAGCCAGCAGCCCTTCCCGCTCGTTGGCGACGAACTCGCGGATGCCGCTGTTGGCCTTCGCCAGGACCGGCAGGCCCGCACTTCGGGCCTCCAGCGCGGCGATCCCGAACGACTCGAGGTTGGCGGGGGCCACGAAGATGTCCGCCCGGCGGTAGACGGTTTTGATCTCCTCGCGGGTCAGCCGCCCGGTGAGCTCCACCCAGTCGGACATCCCGGTCCGGCGGATGTACCGCTCGAGCGACCGACGCTCCGGCCCCTCCCCGATCAGCTGGGCCCGGATGCGTACGCCGGCCGGGATCAGCTCGCGGGCCTCGCGCAACGTACGCAGCAGCTGCATCGGGCGCTTGCGCGGCGCGAGCCGCATCACGGACACCACGAGCACGTCGTCGCTGTCGCGCGGCAGCGGGTCGACCGTCCACTCCTCGGGCGCGATGCCGTTCGGGAGCACGTCGATCTCGACGTCCTGGCCGGCGATCCGGCGCAGCGGCACCGCGGCGACGTCGCTGACCGCCGAGAACACGATCGGCCAGCTGCTCCAGTGCGCGCGGCCGTCGAGCAGCCGGAAGGCCGGGGTCAGGTACCCCCAGAGGCAGTGCAGGGTGACCACGGTCGGGACCCCGGCCCTTGCAGCCAGCGGCGCGACCGAGAACGCGAACGGCGAGACCACGCCCGCGTGCACGTGCGCCACGTCGAAGCCGCCGTCGGCCAGGATCGCCCGCACGCCCGCGGTCGCCCGCGGGTTGATCGGCAGCTCGTACGGCAGGCCGAGCGCGAGCCGGTGAACGGTGATGCCGTCCGCGCCGTCGTCCTGACCGGGCCCTCGGCTCCTCGGCGCAGAAGGGGTCGTGGTGATCACATGGACCTCGTGGCCGGCGGCATGCTGTCGCCTGGCCAGGTCTCGTACCTGCATCTCGATCCCGCCCAGACGCGGCAGGTAGCAGTCGGACAGGTGGACGATCTTCACAGACTTCCCGTCGTTCGTTCGGCAGGTCAGTCACGAACTGTGCCACGCGGTGGTCCACCATTGCACCCGTGCCGTACACGCTGGTCGTCTTTCACGCGCACCCGGACGACGAGGCGCTGCTCACCGCCGGCACCATGGCGCGGGCCTCGAGCGAAGGCCACCGGGTGGTGCTGGTCGTCGCGACCGCGGGCGGGGTGGGACTGGTCTCGTCGGACTTCCTTGCCGGCGGGGAGTCCCTCGCCGACCGTCGGATCGCCGAGCTGCGCCGGTCGGCGACCGCGCTCGGCTGCGCCCGGACCGAGCTCCTCGGCTACGCCGACTCCGGCCTCGAGGGCGAGTCCAGCGGTTCGGCGGGACTGGGTACGTTTGCGGCCGCCGACGTCGAGGTCGCCGCCGGCCAGCTCGCAGCGCTGCTGCGCGAGGAGCGGGCCGACGCGCTGATCCACTACGACCCGGCTGGCGGCTACGGGCACCCCGACCACGTCCAGGTGCACCGGGTCGGGCGGCGGGCCGCGGAGATGGCCGACACCCCGCTCGTGCTCGAGGCGACCGTCGACCGCGACCTGCTCACGAAGGCGCTGCGGCTGGTCCAGCGGGTCTACCGCTTCCCGCCCGAGTTCGACCCGACCGTGTTCGACTCGGCGTACACCCCGCGGGCGCTGATCACCCACCGGGTCGACGTGCGCAAATACGCCCTGCGCAAGCGGATGTCGATGGCCGCGCACGCGAGCCAGGCCACCGCCGACGGCGCGGACCGGACGCTGGCGGCCTTCCTGCGCATCCCGTTGCCACTGTTCCGCCGGGTGTTCGGACGAGAGTGGTTCGTGGAGACCGGCCGGGTACCCGGCCCGCTGCTCGACGACCTCTTTGCCACGCTGCGTGATCCCACGGTGCGGGGGCTCGAACCGTGAGGACCCGCCGCCGCGTCCTCCTGCGGGTGACCCAGGTCGTTGCCTCGTTCGCCGTCGTCGGAGTCCTCTTCGCGAAGGTGCTGCCGCGAGTTACCGGCACCGACGGGCACGAGATCTGGCACCACCTCTCGCGGCTCTCCGCGATGGAGCTGGCGGCCCTCTTCGTGGTCTGGGTCCTCGGGCTGTGGGCGTACACCTGGGTCCTCACCGGGTCGCTGCCCGGCCTCACGCACGCCCAGGCGCTAACCCTCAACCTGGCCGGCAGCGCGGTGTCCAACCTGGTGTCGTTCGGCGGCGCGGTGGGCATCGGCGTGACCTTCGCGATGGCCGGGTCGTGGGGATTCCGGCCGGGTGCGATCACGCTGTCCACCCTGGTCAGCGGGGTGTGGAACGTCCTTGCCAAGCTCGCACTCCCGCTCGTCGCCCTGCTCGGGCTGCTGCTCACCGGAGAGATCGCCGACCACCGGATCGTCGTCGCGTCCATCGTGGCGTCCTCGGTCCTCGCGGTCGTCGTCCTCTCGATCGTCGGTGCGCTGTCCTCGGAGCGGGTGGCCCGGCTGGTGTCGGTGGTGGTCGAGTGGATCGGGACCCGTACCCTGCGCGTCGTCCGCTCCGAGCGGGAGATCCACTGGGACGTCGCGGTCCTGGACTTCCGGCACCGCACCATCGGCCTGCTCCGTCAGGGCGCGCTGTCCATGTCGCTCGGGATGATCGGCTACGCCCTGCTCCAGGCGGTCCTGGCCTGGCAGTGCTTCCGCGCCGTGGGCAGCACGCTCACGGTGCCCGAGGTGTTCGCCGGCTATGCCCTCGGGCGGCTGCTCACCTCGGTCGTGGTGACGCCCAGCGGGGTGGGCATCTCCGAGCTCGGGTCGGCGGCACTGCTCACGACCTTCGGCGGAAACCCGGCGTCGACCACGGCCGGCGTGCTGCTGTTCAGCCTGTTCACGTACTTGATCGAGATCCCGGTCGGGGCGATCGGCTGGCTCACCTGGGCGCTGTGGACTCCCTGGCGGCGGCCTCAGCCGGCGTAAGCGGCACAAGCCTGGTCGACGAGGTCGGGCGCGTCGTAGGCCAGCCACCGGATCGACGGGTCACGCCGGAACCACGACTCCTGCCGGCGTACGAACCGGCGGGTGGCGGAGGTCGTGGACTCGCGGGCCTGCGCGTCAGTGGTCTCGCCGGCGAGGAGCCGCAGGACCTGCGCATAGCCCAGGGCCCGAGCAGCGGTACGTCCGTCGCGCAGGCCGTGCTCGGCGAGGCCACGTACCTCGTCCACGAGGCCGCGCGCCCACATCCGCTCGACCCGGGCCGCGATCCGCTCGGCGAGCACCGCCCGCGGAGCGGTGACACCGACACGGAACCAGCCGGTGCCGGGCTCCTGCGAGGCGGGCAGGTCGGCCAGCTCGGGGAGGACGGCGCGGAACCCCTCCCCGGTGACCTCGACGACCTCGAGCGCCCGGACCAGCTTGCGGCCGTTGGAGGGCAAGATCGCGGCAGCCGCCGCGGGGTCCACCCGGGCGAGCCGGGCGTGCAGCTCCCCCGGACCGACGGCCTCGAGCTCGGCCTCCAGCCGGGCCCGTACCGCCGGGTCGGTCCCTGGGAAGTCCAGCCCGCTCAGCACCGACGCGACGTACAGCCCCGACCCACCGACCAGGATCGGCACCCGGCCCCGGCCGCGGATGTCGGCCACCACCGCGCGGGCCGCCAGCTGGTAGGCCGCGACGTTGGCGTCCTCACGTACGTCGAGGAGGTCGAGGAGGTGGTGCGGCACCCCCTGGCGCTCCGCGAGGGTGAGCTTCGCCGTCCCGATGTCCATCCCCCGGTAGAGCTGCATGGAGTCCGCGTTGACGATCTCACCGCCCAGTGCGAGGGCGAGCGCGACGGCGAGATCCGACTTGCCGACTGCCGTGGGCCCGACGACAGCGATGCCGGGCCGGGGAGACATGGTCGCCAGTCTCCCCTAGGTTGGTGGACCCGATCCGCATCCCGCACGCACGTCGCACACGGAGGATTCATGGGCGCATTCGACGACCTGGTGGGCAAGGCCGAAGAGCTGGCCAAAGAGCACAGCGACCAGGTGTCCGAGGCCGTGGACAAGGCCACCGACCTCATCGGCGACAAGACCGGCCACAAGTACGACGACCAGCTCAATGCCGTCGACGGCGCCGTCG
>JANYIP010000376.1 GCA_025361995.1 Streptomycetales bacterium
CACCGCCGGGCGAAGAGTCCGGGCTCACCCCCCTCGAGGAACCCGAACCGCTCCGGACCCACCCCTCGATGGGTCCAGAAGGTGCCAGGCCTGCCCCCTCGGCAGACCTAGCACGCCCTTCTCAGCGTTCGAGCTCCCGAAGGAGCGCGAGCGCCTGGTCATAGTCCGCAGGCAGTGGCTCCAGCCACACCCGCGGTGGGCGGCGGGCGGCCCGCGAGAGGCCTCCCAGCACCAGCCGTACGTCCACGAGGTCCTTCAGCCGGGCCAGCACGGCGCCGAGGTCGTCGCCGCGAGGAACGAGCGCAGCCACCCGGCCCGAGCCCAGAGCCACCAGCGACTCGCCGCCGGCGAACTGCTCGCGCAGGCAGTCAGCCAGCACGCACACCCGGGCCAGCCGCTGCCACGGGTCCGTCGTCATGACCGAGGCGTCCAGGACCACGATGCCCATCGTGTCGGTGACCAGCACGTTGTCGACCACGGCGTTGCGGTAGACCTCACCGAGCCGGGTACGCAGGTACGAAGAAGTCGCGAGGCCGGTCATCGCGTCCTGGCAGGAGGCGGCCCGTACAGGGTTGACGCCCGCGTCGGCCCATCCACCGGTGAAGGCGCGGACCACCTCGAACGGAGGTACGGCGTCGCCGATGACGGCATACAGCGCGGCCAGGTCGTCGAGGGCCTCCGGGAGTCCCACGCCGGCCTCGGCGCGTACCGCCCCCAGGAGCTCAGCGGGGACCGTCGCGTCCCGCCCGTCCGCGACGGTCTCCGCCAGAGCGTCGACGGCCGGGTCCCACCAGTCGGCCGGGTGAGCCCAGTAGGCCTCGGCACTGTGCCGCTGCCAGTCGGAACGGATTGCGGAGGCAGGTCCGCCTAGAGGGAAGAGGACAGCCAGTGCGTCGTCCGCCATGATGCCTCCTCCTTCCGTCCGTTCGGCCCTGTGGCCGCTCGTCAACACCGATGAGACGGAGCCACGGCTCAACCGTGACGCGGAAAAGACCGAAGAATTTGGGGAAGGTTGTACGGCGGAACTCCGTCACGCCCGACCAGGGCCGGCGTCTCTCCTTCAGAGCCCTACGTCGCGCGCGCTCATGCGGCGGTATGAATCCCTACAAAAAGGGACGAAACTGGACGTCCGCGTCCACCAGTTCGTGCTCGACAAGTCTTGCCTAGGAGAAGCGAAGCCCCGTGACCGACCTGCCGCTCGACACCGAGCTGGCGCCCGTGGAGGCGCCGGGTCCGAGCGACGCCGAGCTCATCACGGCCGTACGGTCCGGCGAGACGGCAGCCTTCGGCCCGCTCTTCGACCGGCACGTCGGCGCCGCCCGGGCTCTGGCCAGGCAGCTCACCCGCGACCCGAACGAGGCAGACGACCTGGTCTCCGAGGCGTTCGCGAAGGTCCTCAGCGTGGTCCAGGCCGGCGGCGGGCCGGACGTGGCCTTCCGCGCTTACCTGCTGACCGCCCTGCGCCGCAACGCCTACGACCGCACCCGGCAGAACTCGCGCGTGCAGGTCACCGACGATCTCACCGCGTACGACCCGGGGGTGCCGTTCGTCGACCCCGCCCTCGAAGGCCTCGAGAAGACGATCGTGTCGCGGGCGTACTCCTCGCTGCCCGAACGGTGGCAGACCGTCCTGTGGCACACCGAGGTCGAGGGTCTGAACCCCGCCGAGGTCGCGCCGCTGCTCGGGCTCACCGCCAACGGCGTGGCCGCCCTGGCGTACCGAGCGCGTGAAGGCTTGCGCCAGGCGTACCTTCAGCAGCACCTGATGGGGCCGTTGGAGACCGACTGCCAGCCGTACTCGGACCGGCTCGGCTCGTACGCGCGCGGCGGGCTCTCCAAGCGCGAGACCGCGCAGGTCGAGGGCCACCTCGAAGGCTGCGCGCGCTGCCGCGACCTCGTCCTCGAGCTGACCGAGGTCAGCCACGGCATGCGTGCGGTCATCGCGCCGCTGGTGCTCGGCCTGGCCGCGGCCGGCTACCTCTCGGCGGGTGCGCTGCTCGGTACGGGCGCGGCCGCCCTCGGCGTCGGTCATCTCGCTGCCGCCGGCACCACCGCCGGCTCAAGCGCGGCGGGTTCGAGTGCCGCAGGTGGTGGGGCGGCAGCCACCGGCGCCGCGGGTGCGGGTGCAGGTACGAGCGTGGCGGGAGCCGCAGCCGGGACCGCCGGCGGAGCCGGCGTCGCAGCCGCCGCAGCCGCCGGTGTCGTGGGCGTCGTAGGCCTCGGCGCAGCAGCCGCCGGCATCTTCGCTGCCGGACCGGCCGCGGCAGCAGGAACGGGTGCCGGGGCTTCGGCCGCCGGCGCAGGTGCGGCCGGCGCGGGCGCGGGCGGCGCTGGTGCGGGCGCAGGCCTCGGCGCGGCAGCGGGTGGCGCAGGCAGTGGTGGCGCGGCCACAGTC
>JANYIP010000132.1 GCA_025361995.1 Streptomycetales bacterium
ACATCGGCGCGCAGTCCGCTCAGGGAACCTTGCCCCAGAGCAGGAGGACGCTCGACGCGGAGACGAAGGTCGGGGCCAAGCACAAACCGGCAAGGGACGCTGAACTGGAGGACTTCGCCACCGCTAGACCGAGGATCCCCAGGCATGCGACCAGGGCGCGGAAGACGAAGGCACGCGGCCGGATCTTCCGCTCCTGTGCGAGCCAGAAGGCAGCCGACTCGTCGAGGTGCTTGGACTCAAACAGGATGCTTCTGAACCAGGCGAGTGCCATCAGGAGGCTGGTTGCTAGTAGCCCGATCCAGAATCCAAATGCGAATGAACCTGGTGACTCCGAGATGACGCCAAGTGTTGCGAGCACGGCCGGAATCCCGGCAAAGACGAGCATCGCCTGGCGAGTCATGGGGCGCATGTCCATCCCCACCGGCCGCCGAGGGGCGCTTCGGGTCGTGGAGAACGGAGACAGCGGCATGGCAATCGCTTCGACCTTCAGCGGGCTGGGCTTGAGGCGACCGGCCCGGCATCAAGATCCGCACCGAATGCCGGATATCGAGCGGCGCACTCTAGGTGCTCGGTCTCACCCGATCCACCGAACGACCCTGGCGGCGGCCGAGCGCACCGAGTACGTTCCCCGCCATGAGCACTGTGCAGCTTCGCGGCGGACTGTACGACGGGATCCAGCACATCGACTGGGCGGCCAGCGGCTACCCGGACACGCCCTTGTCGATGAGGTACGGCGCAGAGGATGTGATCTACGTCCTGTCGACCTCGACGCCCCCGGGTGGTGTCGACGCGGTATACGACGCCTATGCCGAGGACCAGCACGGCCCGCCGCCACTCCCGGACAACCAGGTAGGTCTTCCGTTGCCGCCGGACTCCCTGCGGCCCCCGGAGTAGAGGCAGACGTGGCGCCACCCGCTGCCTTCGCTTTCAGCGGGTGGGCCTCGGGTTCGGGCGCAGGTCGGGTCTTCGGAGCAGAGTACGGCGCTCCTCTCCGGCCTTCGTTCCCCGGCCGGGCTGTCCGTAGGGACCCGGCCGGGGTGACGTTGACGCCCAACCCCGAGGGGCTAGTAGCCGGTCTGGACGACGCAGCCGGTGCCGTTGACGATCGAGGTGCTGACGGCGTACCTGTTCGGGATGAACGCGGCGTAGTTGTAGACCTGCAGGCGGACCATCAGGGTGCCGGACAGGACTTCGGGCAGGACCCGCATCCGGGGAGCGCCTTCGTACAAATAACAATCATCGAATCGGCCGACGACGATCGGGGCCTGGTCGGGCTGTAGACCGTGTCGGCTCCGCGGGACAGCTTGCCGTGACCGACGTTCGAGGCGGCGGCTACCTTCTCGCGCCGCACGCGCTCCTTGTAGTCGCCGATCGTCTCCGAGGTCGCCGTCTCCTCGTCCATCAGCTGGCGCAGCTGTCGCTGCTCGCTGGCGAGCACGTTCCCGCCGCGCGCCGTCGCGGCGGCGCCGATTGCGGCGAGCTGGTCACGGATCTGCTTGCGGCGGCTCTTAGCCGCGTCGAGCATGGGCTTAGCGCTCACGGTCTGTTCCTTTGGGGGGTGGAAGGTCTGGGCGCCGTGGGGCGCGCCGAGGGACAGGCGCTCTGTCGCGTGGCCGCCGGAGGCGCATCCACCAGGACGCCGGTCAGCGCTTCCACCTCGTGCCGGGCTCGGGGAGCTTGCGGCCGACGCGCCCGCTCGCGCGGGGGCTTGGTACTGACCTTCGATACGTATCGTATCGGAACAGTCCGACAGCTCACAAGAGGTCCGCCGGGTCGTCGGGGACCTTGACGCCGGCCACCGCCGCGTCGATGACGGCGTGGACGTCGCGGTCCAGTACCAAGAACGCAGCCGGGAAGGTCTTCAGATGCCCCCAGTCGGCGCCGTCGCGGGTGACGAGGATCTCGACGTGGACGACGGGGACCAGGTCGTCGTCGAGGTCGGCGAAGAACCGGACCCGCTCGGGGTTGTTCAGGACCCTCACCAAGCCGTCCGGCTCCGACGTGTGCTGCTCGGCCCAGGTTGGCCAGCCACACGCGCACAGCCTCCGACTGGGCCGGCCGCAGCTCCAGCGGGCGCGCGGTCACGGCCGCACCGCCCGGCGCTCGGCGAGCTCGTCGCGTAGCGCGTCGACGACGTCACGTCCGGCCGGACGTTCCAAGGCCCGAGCCAGGGACTCCCGGTGCTGCCGCACCAGCGCAGCCACCGACGAGCCCACG
>JANYIP010000144.1 GCA_025361995.1 Streptomycetales bacterium
CGCGATCAACGCCGGCGAGGGGGAAGGGTTAGTCGTGGGCGGCGTGCTCGTGGGCTTCGTGGCCGGCGGGTTCGAGCTGGAAGGTGCTGTGCTCCACGTCGAAGTGGTCGCCCACGCAGGCACAGAGCCGGTCGAGCACCCCGCTGGCACCGCAAGCCTCCGCCATCGCCCCCGGCTCGACCACGACGTGCACGGACAGCACCGGCATCCCGCTCGTGATGGTCCACACGTGCAGGTCGTGGATCTCGACCACCCCGGGTACGGCGGCCAGGTGCGCACGCAGATCGTCGAGGTCGACCCCCTCGGGAGTGGACTCGAAGAGCACGTGCACCGCGGCCCGCAGCAACCCGATGGCCCGCGGCACGATCAGCACAGCGATCGCGAGCGAGGCCAGCACGTCAGCCCTTCGCCACCCGGTCACCGCGATGACCACAGCAGCGACGATCACCGCGACGGAGCCGATCAAGTCACCGAGAACCTCGAGGTACGCCCCCCGGATGTTGAGGCTGTCCGTCTGGCCCTGCCGCAACGCCATGACCGCGACGCCGTTGGCGACCAGACCGAGTACGCCGAGAACGAGCATCGGCCCCGCCGAGACCGGGCCCGGGTGCGTGATCCGTCGCGCGACCTCGACGAGGACACCCGCGCACACCATGAGCAGCAGGATCCCGTTGACCAGCGCGGCGAGGATCTCCACCCGGAAGTTCCCGTACGACCGGGAGGCCGGCGCTGGTCGGTGCGCCAACGTCACCGCGGCGAGCGCCAGGCCGATACCCACGGCGTCGGTGAGCAGGTGGCCGGCATCGGCCAGCAGGGCGAGCGACCCGCTGAGCAGGCCACCCACCACCTCGGCGACCAGGACAGCGACGGTGATGGCAAGGACGAGCACGAGCCGACCCCGGTGACGGCCGGCAGCGCTCACGTGGTCGTGCCCGTGGCGGTCCGTCACCTCAGCTCCAATCGTCGGGCAGCCCCACTGTGGCGCTCTGCTCTGCCTCGATCATCCCCCACGACGAGGATTCGTTCGAGTCCTGCCGGAGCCGGGGGAGACGGGCGCCGCTGATCCGGTGCGCCCCGTAGCCCGCGCCCAGCACGATCAGCAGGTCCCCGACGCTGAAGACGTTCGCAAAGGGCAGCGGCGCCGGCCAGGCGAACATGTCCCCGAGGAAGCCGAGGGCGGGGTGGGCGACCGTCCCGGAGTTGAGGAAGAGCCTGGGGTCCTTCTCGATGTGCGCCGCGGCCATGGCGCTCGCGGAGGCGGGCAGCGTGCCGTCGTTGAGCGCGATCGTCACCCCGTTGGACAGTGCGCCGACGGCGACCAGGAGCAGTCCGGGCAGTGCTCGGTTCAGCCAGATGAAGATGGCGGCCATGACGTACGTGAGGATGTGGATCGAGACGAGCAGCGCCCTCGGGCCGCCTTCGACCACCTGCAGGATGACCACCTGGAGGATCAGCGCGGCCAGCGGCAACCAGCTCGCGCGCAGCCGTACGCGGAAGAGGCGCGAGAGCCGACCTCCGAGGAGCGCGGCGCTCAGCACGGCCAGCACCGAGGCGATCAGGACCAGCATGTCGGTCTCCTATGCGCTCTCGAAGGCGAGGAACGGCACCAGCTCCGCGGACGGTCCTCGGTGGTTCGGCAGCGGCGGCCGCGCGCGCAGCCAGCGCTCGAACTCACGGGTCGGCATCGGTCGGCTGAGGTGGTACCCCTGCGCGGTGTCGCAGCCGATCATCCGTAGCCCGTCGAGGGTTGCCTGGTCCTCGACGCCCTCGGCGACCACCCACAGCCCGAGGTTGTGCGCGAGGTCGACCGTGGACCGCACGATGATGCCGTCGTTCGGGTCCAGGGCGTAGTTGGTGATAAAGGACTTGTCGATCTTGAGCTCGTCGATCGCGAGCTGTTTCAGGTACGTCAGCGAGGCGCTCCCGGTCCCGAAGTCGTCGACGGCCAGCCGGACGCCGATCGCCCGCAGCTTGTCCAGCACCTCGATGGCCCGGCGCGGGTCGGTCATGACGCCGCTCTCGGTCACCTCCAGCGTCAGCCGGTTCGGCTCCAGGCCAGAGCGCTCGAGGGCTGCTGCGACCAGGTCGGGGAACCCCTGGTCGCCGAGGTCGCGGACTGAGATGTTCACCGAGACGTCGAGCTCGAGGCCGGCCTTCTGCCAGCTGCGGAGCTGGTCGAGCGCCTGGTTGAGCACGAAAGCCGTGATCAGCCCGATCATCCCGGTGTTCTCAGCGAGGGTGATGAACTCGTCCGGGGCGATCAGGCCACGGGTGGGGTGCGACCACCGGACCAGGGCCTCGGCCCCGGTCACCGCTCCCGTCCCGAGGTCGAGCTTGGGCTGGTAGACCAGGAACATCTGGTTGCTCTCGACGCCGGTCCGCAGGTCGGTGAGGAGCTCGAGCCGGCGCGGGGTGTGGGTGTCGTTCTCCGGGCGGTAGAGCCGCACTCGCGCGCGCTCGCGCTTGGCGTCGTACATCGCGACGTCGGCTCGCTTCATGATCGTGAAGACGTCGTCGCCGTTCATCGGGGCAACGGCGACCCCGGCGCTCGCCTGGATGCTCAGCCGGATGTCCCCGACCGTGAACGCCGCGGTCAGCGCGGTCAGCATCCCGTTGGCCATGCCGACCGCCTCGTCGCTGGACTCGACATCGGCGATCAGGACGGCGAACTCGTCGCCGCCGAGGCGGGCGACGGTGGCGTGGGCAGGCAGGCTCGCCTCGAGCCGACGGGCCACCTCGATCAGCCTCTCGTCGCCGACCTGGTGGCCGAGGGTGTCGTTGATCTCCTTGAAGTGGTCGAGGTCGATGATCATCACGGCCACCTGGGAGCCGGCACGCGCGCACTCAGCCAGCGCCCGCTCGGCTCGTTCCCGGAACAGCAGCCGGTTGGCCAGCCCGCTCAGCGGGTCGTGCAGCGACTCCTGCTCGTGCTTGATCGCCAGCGTCGCGCTGCGGTGTACGGCGAGCAGCGGCATGGCGAGCAGCGGCAGGAGGAACGGGGATGCCTGGACGCAGATGCTGCCGACCGGGGCGAGGGCCACGAGGACGCCGGACGTGGTGGCCTGGAAGCGCAGGTCTTCGCGCAGGATATCGACGACCCGCTGCCTCGACGCGATCGCGACGACCGCGGAGATCAGCCAGAGGTTGACGACGAAGAAGGTGACGCCGGCGGCCAGAGCCGCACCGAGTTCGTACGTCCTGAAGGGCTCGAACCTCCCGAGGAACGCGTGATGGGCGAGGAACGAGAAGACCGCCCGGGCGGCCACCAAGGTCAGGACGTACTGGCTGAAGTTGAACGCGATCTTCAGCGGGCTCCGGCGACTGCGGATGTCGTCGAACAGCACGGCCACGCACTGCACCGCCAGCGCGAAGCCGATCGGCCCGGTGATGACGAGGATCAGCGCCGAGGTGGTGGAGATCGTGATCTGGTCCGTGCTGGCGTCGCCCCGGGAGATGGGGATGGGGCGGACCTCGCCGAGGAACAGGGCCAACGCCAGCACGACGAGGATGACCCGTTGACCGTTCCAGCCCGACCAGGGCGCCTGCTGGACCCACACCAGGGCGGCCGTGACCGCACCGGCTGCGATGACGAGCGAGACGAACGCCGTCAGCCGGTGAGAGCGAGCAGGGGCCGCCGGTTTCCCGGCGGCCCCCGTTGACCCTTGAGTCACTTCCACTTACGCCCTGCGCCCACCACGCTCACGAGCGTGACGAACGTTCCGCCGGTCACGATGACCCTGGCCAAGAGGCGCGACTTGAAGTTGTCCATGGGTCACCACCACTTGGTTCCGGCACCGACGATCGATGCCAGGGCCGCCAGAGTCACGGCCACGCCAGAGGCGCGGACGATGACCTCTTTGGTCAACTTGTCCTTCATTTACGGTCCCCCCTCAGGGATGTAGATGTGTTGCACCCGAGACGACCCGGACGAGCGACCGCCTCTGCAGGGAAGATCGGCAATTCGTGGGAGCGTGGGCACGGCCGAACGGGTGCACGGGCACGCTACGGGGCAACCGGCGCTGCTCCCGTCAGTGCAGGGTCTTCCAGCCCGCGTATCCGACGACCAGGGCGATCGTCAGGAGCCGGGGGAGCCGGGCGGCCGCCGTGAGCACCGGCCAGGCCACTTGGAGCAGCCAGCCGAGCACTGCCGCGATGACCAGCAGGAGGACGGCGCCGAGAGCTCCGGGCAGCGCCAGACCGGCGACGACTACCGCCAGAAGGGCGATCAGGACGATCCAGCGAGGCAGCCGGGAGGCCAGCACGAGGAGCACTGCGCCGCGTGGTGCGCCGCCGCCCGGGGGCTTCGGCGGGTCGGTCGCGATGATGATCTCCAGGGTGTGCGCGTTCGCCGGCATCGACGGGTGGGACGATGGGAGCCCATGCTCTCTTATCGTCGCCCGCGCTGGTCGGGAGGTCCGTCGTGCTCGTCGTGACCAGGTACGCCGTGGGCGCCGACGGTGGCGCCGACTTCCTCGTGCGTGCCCGGACAGCGCTGGCCGCCCTGGCTGCCCGCCCTGGGTGGCGCTCGGGCCGGATCGGACGGGCCACCGACGACGGCGGGCTGTGGCTCCTGACCACCGAGTGGGACTCGGTCGGCGCCTACCGGCGAGCGCTGTCGGCGTACGAGGTGAAGGTCGAGGCAGTGCCGTTGCTCAGCCTCGCGGTCGACGAGGTCAGCGCCTTCGAGGTGCTGGTGGCCGAAGGTCTCGGTTCCGACGGGCTGGCCGCACCCTCGGGGTTGGCATGACCCCCACCTGGGCGTCCGGTCGCGGTGCCCGTACGTTCTCCGACCGCGCCGACGCCGGCCGCCAGCTCGCCCACGTTCTGCTGGCCGGCTGGACTGAAGCCGAGCGGGCCGTCGCCCTGCTCCTCGGGCTGCCGCGTGGGGGAGTCATCGTCGCTGCGGCCGCCGCCGCCGAGCTGGGGGCCGGTCTGGACGCGGTCACGGTCCGCAAGATCTCGCTCCCGCGCAACCCCGAGGTGGCCGTCGGTGCGTTCGCCGCCGGCGGTGAGCCGGTGCTCAACGACTCCGTCGTGCACGCGGAAGAGCTGCGGCCGGCTGACCTCGACGTCCTCGTCGCAGCCGCCGTCGAGGGCGTACGCGCCGACGAGGCCCGCTACCGTCCTGGGCGCACCCCGCTGGACGTGGCCGAGCGCTTCGTGGTCCTGATCGACGACGGGGCCGCGACCGGGGCGACCATGCGCGCAGCGATCGCGGCCATGCGGCTCGGACGAGCCCGCCGGGTGCTGGTGGCACTGCCAGTCGCACCCCGGGAGACGTTGCTGCTGCTCGAGCGGGAGGCCGACGAGGTCGTCTGTCTGCAGCGCCCGCTGCTCTTCCGCGCGGTCGGGTGGGCGTACGCCTCGTTCGCGCCGCCGAGCACCGAGCAGGTGGCCAGGGCGCTGTCCGGTCGGGGGGCCCGGTGAGCCCCCGGTAGGCTGCCGACGCACCGACAGCCAGCCGGATGGAGTCCCTTCATGGCCGCCGACCTCGTCGACACCATCGTCAGCCTCGCCAAGCGCCGAGGGTTCGTGTATCCCAGCGGCGAGATCTACGGCGGCACCCGCTCGGCCTGGGACTACGGACCGCTGGGCGTCGAGCTCAAGGAGAACGTCCGTCGGCAGTGGTGGCAGACGATGGTCCGCTCCCGGGACGACGTGGTGGGGCTGGACTCCGCGGTGATCCTGCCGCGCGAGGTCTGGACCGCCTCCGGCCACGTCGAGGCGTTCGTCGACCCGCTGGTGGAGTGCCTGTCCTGCCACCGCCGCTACCGGGCGGACCAGCTCGCCGAGGCGTACGAGGCCAAGAACGGGCGCCCGCCGCAGGCCGACCTGGCCGACGTCGCCTGCTCCAACTGCGGCACCCGCGGCTCGTGGACCGAGCAGAAGATGTTCAACGGCCTGCTCAAGACGTACCTGGGCCCGGTGGAGTCGGAGGAGGGGCTGGCGTACCTGCGTCCGGAGACGGCGCAGGGCATCTTCGTGAACTTCCTCAACGTGATGACTTCGTCGCGGCGCAAGCCGCCGTTCGGCATCGCCCAGACCGGCAAGTCGTTCCGGAACGAGATCACGCCGGGCAACTTCATCTTCCGCACCCGCGAGTTCGAGCAGATGGAGATGGAGTACTTCGTCGAGCCCGGGACCGACGAGGAGTGGCACGAGTACTGGCTCAAGCTGCGCTGGGACTGGTACGTCGGGCTCGGCATCAAGCCGGAGAACCTGCGCTTCTACGAGCACCCGAAGGAGAAGCTCTCGCACTACTCCAAGCGCACCGTGGACATCGAGTACCGCTTCCTCTTCGGCGGGCAGGAGTTCTCCGAGCTGGAGGGGGTCGCGAACCGGACCGACTTCGACCTCAAGACGCACTCGACGCACTCCGGTGCCAACCTCACGTACCTCGATGCGGAGAAGGGCGAGCGGTACACGCCGTACGTCATCGAGCCCGCGGCCGGGCTGACCCGCGCGGTGCTCGCCTTCTTGATGGACGCGTACTACGAGGACGAGGCGCCGAACGCGAAGGGCGGCGTCGACAAGCGCACCGTGCTGCGCTTCGACCCTCGGCTGGCCCCGGTGAAGGTCGCTGTGCTTCCGCTGTCGCGCAACGCCGACCTCTCGCCGAAGGCGCGCGACCTGGCCGCCCAGCTGCGAGCGGTGTGGAACGTCGACTTCGACGACGCGGGGGCGATTGGGCGGCGCTACCGACGGCAGGACGAGATCGGTACGCCGTACTGCGTGACGATCGACTTCGAGACCCTCCAGGACCAGGCCGTGACGGTACGCGAGCGCGACTCGATGGCGCAGGAGCGGATCGGCCTGGACGCGGTGCAGGGCTGGCTGGCCCAGCGCCTCCTTAACTGCTGACGAATGTGTATCGTTGGTGTATGAGTCGCACCAACATCGACATCGACGACGAGCTCGTCGGCTGGGTCATGCACAAGTACCACCTGACGACGAAGCGATCTGCCGTCGACTACGCCTTGCGCCGGCTGAAGGTCGATCCCATGACCGCTGCGGAGCTTGTGGCCCTGCGGGGGACCGGCTGGAGCGGGGACCTGGAGCAGATGCGCGGGGACGCGGTGGCTAGCCAGTGACCACGCTGGTCGACACCTCGGCCTGGATCGCGTACCTGCGCGACGACGATGCCGACTCTGCGGATGGCGTCGAGGCGCTGCTGGTCTCGGGGACTGCTGTGGTCACCGATCAGGTGATCCTGGAGCTGCTGGCCGGAGCGAAGGACGACCGGGACCTGCACCGGCTCAACCGCCTCGTTGCTTCTGTCGGGTACGAGGCTCAGGAGACGCCCGACGACGCGGAGCTCGCGGCCGGCCTCTACCGGTCCTGCAATCGCGCCGGCGAGACTCCGCGGTCGCTCGGCGACTGCTTGATCGGCGCCGTCGCTGTCCGGACCGGACTGCCCGTCCTCCATCGGGACCGCGACTTCGACGTCCTGAGCCGGCACGCCGGGGTGCGCCTCGCCTGATCCGCCCGGGGTGACGGATGTCATGGGCGCGGCACGATGGCGGCACTGGCCGCTGCGAGCTGAGCCGGACACAGTGGAGCCATGCCCGACGCACCCAGCACGAAGCGGACCAGCCGCCTGAGCACCGACGCGCCCGCCATCGACCTGCGCGGCCTGAGCAAGTCGTACGGGACGACGAAGGCCGTCGACGGAGTCGACCTGACCATCGCGCGCGGCGAGGTCGTCGCCCTGCTGGGCCCGAACGGCGCCGGCAAGTCGACGACCCTCGACATCCTGCTCGGCCTCGGCCGCGCGGACGCCGGCACGGTGAGGCTCTTCGGCGGCACCCCCGCGGAGGCGATCGCGGCCGGCATGGTCGGCGCGATGCTGCAGACCGGGGGGATCATCCAGAACCTGTCCGTCCGCGAGCTCGTGACGATGATGGCCTCGCTCTACCCGGGGACCAGCGACGTCGCCCACGTGCTCGCGGTCACCGGTCTCGCCGAGGTGGCGGACAAACAGGCCAGCAAGCTCTCCGGCGGTCAGACGCAGCGGGTCCGCTTCGCCATCGCACTGGTGAGCAACCCGGACCTGATGGTCCTCGACGAGCCCACCGTGGCCCTGGACGTGGGTGCCCGGCACGGCTTCTGGGAGGTGATGCGTTCCTTCGCGGCCGAGGGCAGGACGGTGGTGTTCGCCACCCACTACCTCGAGGAGGCCGACCAGTTCGCCGACCGGATCGTGCTCATGGCGGCCGGACGGATCGTCGCGGACGGGTCGTCGACCGAGATCAAGTCCGTCGTCGCGGTACGCACCATCCGGGCGACCCTGCCCGACGTCGACACCGCCGAGCTCCTCGGCGTCCCCGGCGTGACCAGCGCCGACCGGCACGGCGACTCGATCGTCCTCACCTGCACCAGCTCCGACCAGGCGCTGCGCGCGCTGCTGCCGCGCTACCCGGGCCTGCGCGACATCGAGGTCCGCGGGGGCGACCTCGACGAGGCCTTCCGCCAGCTCACGGGCGGAGCCGGTCGAT
>JANYIP010000166.1 GCA_025361995.1 Streptomycetales bacterium
TCTCCCAGGCGCAGGCGCTGTACGGCCCGGCCCGCGTCTTCTACGAGCGGATCGAGCCCGTCGCCGAGAGCTTCGGCGACCTCGACCCCGACATCGACGCGCGCGCCGGCGACGTGCCGGCCGCTCAGTGGGGCGGCTTCCACAAGATCGAGCAGATCCTGTACGTCGGCAAGACGACCGCCGGCACCGCCACGCTCGGCGCGAAGCTGCTCGCCGACGTCACCAAGCTGCAGGGCCTGGTCGCCAGCGCGACCTACCAGCCCGCCCAGCTCGCCAACGGCGCCACCGAGCTGCTCGACGAGGTCGCCAAGTCGAAGATCACCGGTGAGGAGGAGCGCTACTCGCACCTCGACCTGCTCGACTTCCAGGCCAACGTGGACGGCTCGCAGCAGGCGTACAACCTGCTGCTCCCGGCACTGACGACCATCGACCCGACGCTGGCCGGCACGGTCACCGAGCGGTTCGGCGCGGTCGAGACGCTGCTCGCCAAGTACCGGTCCGGAACCGGCGTGGTGCGCTACTCGGCGCTGACCAAGGACGACGTCCGTACGCTGGCGCAGTCGGTCGACGCACTGGCCGAGCCCCTGTCCGAAGTTGCGGGGAAGATCGTTGTCGCCTGACCCGGTCAGCCGTCGCGGGTTCCTCGGCGCCCTCGCGGCCGGCGGGGCCGGGCTGGTGGTCGGCGGTGCCGGTGGGGTCGCCGCCGGGCGGGCGGGCGCACCGAAGGTGGCCGCGCCAACAGCTACCCAGGTCCCGTTCCACGGCCAGCACCAGGCCGGGGTGGCCACTGCCGCGCAGGACCGGCTGGCCTTCGCCGCCTTCGACGTGACGACCAGCGACCGGGCCGAGCTCGTCGCCATGCTCAAGACCTGGACCGCGGCGGCCGCCCGGATGACCGCGGGCCTGCCGGTCGCCGACGACGTGCCCGCCCCGCTGTCGCCGCCGCTGGACACCGGCGAGGCGCTCGGGCTGTCACCGGCCAGGCTGACCATCACGGCCGGCTTCGGGCCCGGGTTGTTCGACACCCGTTTCGGCCTCGCGAGCCGGCGGCCGGCTGCCCTGATCGACACCCCGACCTTCCCCGGCGACCAGCTCGAGGACGACCGCAGCGGCGGCGACCTGTGCATCCAGGCCTGCTCGGACGACCCGCAGGTGGCCTTCCACGTCGTGCGCAACCTGGCTCGGCTCGGTCGCGGGGTGGTGGCGCTGCGCTGGTCCCAGCTCGGCTTCGGGCGTACGTCGAGCACCAGCAGCACCCAGGCGACACCGCGCAACCTGATGGGCTTCCTCGACGGCACGAACAACATCACCGCCGAGGACGCACCTGGCCTGCACGACTACGTGTGGGTGGGCGACGAGACCGACCAGCCCTGGATGAAGAACGGCTGCTACGTGGTGGCCCGCCGGATCAGGATGCTGATCGAGTCCTGGGACCGCGACTACCTCGCCGACCAGGAGAACGTGATCGGCCGGCACAAGGTCAGCGGTGCTCCGCTCGGCGGCGCCCACGAGCACGACGTCGTCAACCTCGCCGCCGTCACTGCGGCCGGCAAGCCGGTGGTCCCGATGGACGCCCACATCCGGCTGGCGAGCCCCAAGTCGCACGGCGGCCAGCGGATCCTGCGCCGCGGCTACTCCTTCACCGACGGCATCGACCCGGTCACCGGCGAGCTCGACGCCGGGCTGTTCTTCCTGGGGTTCCAGAAGGACCCGCGCAAGCAGTTCGTACCGATCCAGACCCTGCTCGCGCAGCAGGACGCGCTCAACGAGTACCTGCGGCAGACCAGCAGCGCGGTCTTCGCCGTACCGCCAGGGGTGGCTGCGGGTCAGTCCTGGGGCGACGTGCTGGCCTGACCCGGGCCTGGTCCGGGCACGAGGCCGTCTCGACTGGTGGGCGGTTGCGGTATCGACTTTGTGCGTCCGTTCACAAGGGCTTAGTCTGCCGGAAACATGTGTTCTCGTCCTTGGAGACGTCCGGTGAGCACTAGCCGTGTGGATCGCCCGCTGGGTCGCGGGCGAGGCATTCCGGAGGCCACGGTCGCCCGGCTGCCGCTCTACCACCGCTCGCTGATGGGATTCGCCGACCGCGGCGTCGCGACCGTCTCCTCCGAAGAGCTCGCCGCGGCTGCGGGCGTCAACTCCGCCAAGCTGCGCAAGGACCTGTCGCACCTCGGTTCGTACGGGACGCGCGGCGTCGGATACGACGTGGACTACCTCGTCTACCAGGTCGCCCGGGAGCTGGGCTTGACCCAGGACTGGCCGGTGGTCATCGTCGGCGTCGGCAACCTCGGGCACGCGCTGGCCAACTACGGCGGCTTCACGAGCCGCGGGTTCCGGATCGCGGCCCTCGTCGACAGCGACCCGGCCCGGACCGGCGAGCTCGTCAACGGCCTCGCTGTCCAGTCGCTCGGCCGGCTCGAGGAGATCATCGACGAGGCGGACGTCTCGATCGCTGTCGTGGCCACCCCCGCGTCTGCCGCGCAGGAGGTCTGCGACCGGCTGGTCGCCGCTGGGGTCACGAGCATTCTCAACTTCGCCCCAGTCCCGCTGCAGGTCCCCTCCGGGGTCGACGTGCGCAAGGTCGACCTGGCCAGCGAGCTGCAGATCCTGGCGTTTCACGAGCTGCGTAAGCAGATGTCCTCGCTGGCCGCGCTCCCGCAGCTGGCAGCCCACCCGGCACGACCTGGACACCCGGCGCACCCCGCGCTGGCGCCGCGGTCGGAGGCGACCGGATGAGCGTCGTCGTGGTCGGGCTGTCGCACCGCACCGCCGGTGTCGCCCTGCTCGAACGCTTCAGCGTCGGCGCGGACGACCTGCTCGGCTCCGTCGCCGCGGCGGTGGCCACCCCGCACGTCGCCGAGGCGATGGTCCTGTCGACCTGCAACCGGATCGAGGTGTACGCCGACGTCCGCGCGTTCCACGCCGGGGTCGGCGAGCTCACCGCGCTGCTGGCCGAGCGGGCCGGTACCACGATCGAGGAGCTCTCCCCCCAGCTGTACGTGCACTTCGAGGACAGGGCCGTGCAGCACCTGTTCCAGGTCGTCTCCGGGCTCGACTCGATGGTCGTCGGGGAAGGCCAGATCCTAGGCCAGGTACGTGAGGCCTACCACTCGGCCAAGCAGGCCGACGCCACCGGTCGCCGCCTCGACGAGCTCATGCAGCAGGCGTTGCGCGTCGGCAAGCGGGCGCACGCCGAGACCGGCATCGACCAGACCGGTTCCGCCCTGGTGGCCGGCGGGCTCGACGTCGCCGCCCGCGTCCTCGGCCCGCTGGCCGGTCGTCGTGCGGTCGTGGTCGGCGCCGGCTCGATGAGTGCGCTCGCGACGGCAACACTGGTACGGGCCGGGGTCAGCGA
>JANYIP010000191.1 GCA_025361995.1 Streptomycetales bacterium
AGATTGGTGGTGATCTCCCCGGTGGCGTGCTTGATCGTCGACACGACGACGCCGTCGAGGGTCATCTGGAGCTGGGTCGCTGTGCGGGCGCACATGACGGTGTGCCAGGTGCCGTCGTTGATGACGGTCGGCGAGCTGACAGTGGCGCTGCCGAGCGTGCCCACGAACTGGCAGGCGATCCCGCCGCCCTTGTCGTCGAGCTGGAACTTCACCATGCCACCCCCGCCGGACTGGCCGAGCTGGATGATGTTGCCGACCGCCAGCGTGAACTTCAGCCGCATTGTGACCGAGTAGTCGCGCGTTCCGGGGTTGAGCGCGCTGTTGCGGACGACGTCGAGGTGGTCGGGGTCGACGGACCCACCTGCCGCACCGTTGTGGAAGGGAAACGTGTGCTCTGCGCCGTCCCGCACGACATGGGCACCGATAGTGCCGTTGAACCCGTTCCCGCTGTCGTCGACGAGGACGCTGGAGCCGGCGGACTCGTTCATGTTGTACAGGGCCAGAGTCTGTGGCGAGGCGACCGCGGCGGCGGAGCCGGCTGAGCTGGCTGAGCTGGCTGAGCTGGCTTGGGCGGGCTGGGCGATTGCGAGGGCCGAGGCCACGAGGGCAGCAACGGCGACTCCGACGAAAGCCTTGCGCACGACGTCTCCTTCGTACTGGCCAGGGATGACCACCAGCGCGAGTTTGGCCACGTCACGCCCCCCGCGAAGCCGACGGTACCTCCGCGCAAACGTCTCTTTCCACCAACCCGGAAAGTCTCACTAAAGACGCTATGGACCCTCACGCCGAGTGACCAGAATCGTGGCGTCAGGTGTCACACCGGACCGGTCCGGAGCTCCTTCGCTCGCGATCGGTCCGCGGCGGCCGTGGCAGCGTTCCCTAGCGCGTCGGCGAGGTCAGCGTGCTTGAGCCAGTTGTACGGGCTGTACGGGTTGATCCCGAGCCGCTCGGAGAGCAGCGCCTGCGCGAGCGGGTGGCGTCCGGAGCGCAGCGCAGCCTCGACCAGCGTCCGCTGGACCACGTCGCGCTGCGCGTGCGATCCCCCGAACCGGTTCACGACGAAGCGGATCGGCATCAGCTCCTCGACCACGGCGTCGTACCTACCCTGGCCGAAGGCGACGATCGCGCGCGCCACCGGCAGGCCCACGGACCTGGTCATCTCCACGTTGGTCACGGCGCCGTCGGCGGCCTCCGCGACGTAGGCAGCCCGTGCATCGACGAGCCGCTGCGCGTCGGAGATCCGGCCGGCGCCTACGAACGACATGACGGCATGCATGTCGTTGAACGCGTAGTAGGGCTCGGCAATCTTGGCGTCCCAGGCGTCGGCGAGCACCGTCCAGCGGACGCTCTGGTCGTCGCCCTCGAGGAGGAGCCGCCACAGCAGAGCCGCCGCGTCGAGCATCTCCATCGCAGCACCAGCCGACTCCGCGTTGTGCAGCGAGGCGTCATAGACGTCCAGGGCTCGCCCTGTCTCGCCGGCCTCGAGCAGGTACAGGCAGTAGTGCCACCAGTTGTGGACGCTCAGGAAGTTGCCGGTCTGCCAGCCGTCCGCGTGCGCGTCGAGGTAGGCCACGCCCTCGGCGAACCGGCCCTGCATCTCGAAGGTGTGCGCCACCGCGTGGATCCCCCACACGTCGGTACCGTCTGCCTCGACGGACTCGCGCCCGACGTCCTCGGACCGACCGTACAAGCCCGCCAGCGACTGACTCGTCGGCGGCAGCAACGACACCCGGCCGCAGGTGCAGGAGGTCGTCGACGGCAAGGTCGTACGCCACGACGGCACCAGAGTCCGCCGGGGTCACTGGGTTGCCGTGCCCGTCAGTCAGCATCCTTCTCACCTCATGAGAACTCTGGGCGGGGTAGGCGTCAAGGCCGGGGCGGGCGGAAGTAGCGCTGGCGAACGGCCTGCACCCGCCGCTGCGCACCAAGAGCACCACGGAGACCCGCCAGTAGGCTCGATGGATGGACGAGCAGGAGCTCACCGACGAAGTCGTGGCCCGCCTCGCAGGCACCCCCGACCCGAGGGTGCGCGAGGTCATGACCTCGCTCGTGGCGCACCTGCACGCCTTCGCCCGCGACGTCCGGCTGACGGACGGCGAGTGGCTGGCCGGGCTGCGCTTCCTCACCGAGACCGGGCAGACGTGCACGGACACCCGGCAGGAGTTCATCCTGCTCTCGGACACCCTTGGCCTGTCCTCGCTGGTGGACCTCGTCAACCACGGAGCGAGCGATGCGGCGGCCACCGAGCCGACGATCCTGGGGCCGTTCTACGTCCCCGGCTCACCGTCGCGAGAGTTCGGGGCGTCGATGGTCGAGTACGACGACGGGGGCGAGCCCGCAGTCCTGCGTGGCCGGGTGCTGACGATCGACGGGGCTCCGGTCGGGGGCGCCCTGATCGACACCTGGCAGAACGCGGCCAGCGGCTTCTACGCCGTGCAGCAGCCCGGCGTGCAGCCGGCGACGAACTTGCGCGGTCGGTTCCTCACCCGCGCCGACGGGTCGTACGAGATCCGCACGGTACGGCCCACGCCGTACCCGATCCCGGCTGACGGACCGGTGGGACGGCTGCTCGAGCAGACCGGACGGCATCCGTGGCGAGCGGCACACGTCCACGCGATCGTCAGTGCTGCGGGCTTCGCAACGGTGACGACGCACATCTTCGACCGGGCCAGCGACTACCTCGACAGCGATACGGTGTTCGGCGTCAAGGAGTCGTTGATCCGCGACTTCACTCCGGGCCAGGACGGCGTCCTGGTCTGCGAGCACGACATTGTCCTCGAGCGGGCTGTCCTCGAGCGGGCCGACTGAGCGGGCGGACTGAGCCGGCGGACGGGTCAGCCGCGCCGCGCCAGCAGTGGCACCGGGATGTGGCCCGGGCCGATCCGCGCACGGAAGACCCAGTAGGTCCAGCTCTGGTAGAGCAGCACGAAAGGCGTCATCAGCCCGGCCACCCAGGTCATCACGGTCAGCGTGTAGTGGCCGCTCGAGGCGTTGGTCGTGGTCAGGCTGTACGCGGCTGACGTCGACGAGACCATGACGTTGGGGTAGAGGGTCGCGAACAGCGTGATGACGACGAGCCCGAGGCAGCCGGCCATGAGTGCGAACGCCCAGCCCTCGCGCCCGCGCAGGCTCGCCCGCGCCGAGGCGATCAGCGCTACGGCGGCGAGCACGGTCACCGCCCAGGACAGCGGCCGACCGCCGTGGATCTGGGTCCAGAGCAGGAACACCGCGCCGGCGACGACGACGGCGGGTGCGAGCCGCTTCACGAGGGCGTTCGCCCGCTCACGTACCTCGCCGTCGGACTTGAGCCCGAGGTAGTAGGCGCCGTGCAGCGTGAAGAGCCCGAGGGTGACCACCCCGCCGAGCAGCCCGTAGGGGTTCAGCAAGGTGATCAGGTTCCCGGTGTACTCCTTGTGCTGGTCGATCGGGACACCGTGCACGATGTTGGCGAAGGCGACACCCCAGAGCAGGGCGGGTACGGCGGAGCCCCAGAAGATGGCCTGGTCCCACGCTGCCCGCCACCGGTCGCTGTCGACCTTGCCGCGGTACTCGAAGGCCACGCCGCGCACGATGAGTGCCACCAGGATGAGCAGGAGCGCGAGGTAGAAGCCGCTGAAGAGGGTGGCGTACCAGTCCGGGAAGGCCGCGAAGGTCGCACCGCCGGCGACGAGCAGCCACACCTCGTTGCCGTCCCACACAGGTCCGATGGTGTTGATCATCACGCGACGGTCGGTCTCGCTGCGGCCGAGCACGGGCAGCAGGATGCCCACCCCGAAGTCGAAGCCCTCGAGGACGAAGTAGCCGATCCACAGGACGGCGATCAGGCCGAACCAGACATCAGTGAGCTGCATGCCTCTCCTCAGTACGCGAACGACATCGGACGCTGCTCGGACGACGCGTCGTCGTCGGCTCCACCGGGAAACGGGTCGTCGGGCGGCCCGGCCTTGGCGTAGCGCAGGAGCAGGGTGAGCTCGACGACAGCGAGCATCCCGTAGAGCAGCGTGAACACGATCAGCGACACGAGCACCGTGCCGGCTCCCACCGACGGTGAGACACCGGCCGAGGTGAGGAGGCGGATCGAGGTGTTGCCGGTCGGGTTCGGCACGACGACCCATGGTTGGCGGCCCAGCTCGGTGAAGATCCAGCCGAACGAGTTCGCCACGAAGGGAGCGATCGCGCCGCCGACGGCGATCCGTACCCACCAACGCCCGGTCGGCGTACGGCCCCGTCGGTAACCCCAGAAGCCCAGCAGACCCATCAGGAGCGTGAGCACACCGAGCCCGATCATCAACCGGAAGCTCCAGTACGTGACGGGCAGGCTCGGGATGTAGTCGCCGGGGCCGTACCTCGCCACCATCTGGGCCTGCAGGTCGTCGACACCCTCGACCGTGCCGTTGGGGGAGTCGGTGGACAAGAAGGCGAGCAGACCCGGGATCGTCACCGACTTGACCTCGTCGCACTTCGCGTTGATCGTCCCGAGCGCGAAGATCGAGAACCCGGCGCCCTTCTCGGTGGTGCACAGCGCCTCGGCGGCCGCCATCTTCATCGGCTGCTGCTTGGTCATCACCTGCGCCTGGAGGTGACCGGAGCCGGTCACCGCGATGCCGGCGAGCACGACGGTGATGAGCCCGACCCGAACCGTACGGCGGAACACCTCGACGTCGGACGGGCGAGCGTTCTTGCGGGCGAGGTGCCAGGCGGACACCGCGACCACCACGGCCCCGGCCACCAGGAACGCCCCGGAGATGGTGTGCGGGAAGGTGACAATCAGGGTCTGGTTGGTCAGCAGCGCCCAGATGCTGGTCAGTCGGGCCCGGTGCGTCGCCGGGTCGTACGTGACCCCGACCGGGTGCTGCATGAAGGAGTTCGCCGCGAGGATGAAGAACGCCGAAGCGTTGACGGCGATCGCGACCATCCAGATGCAGGCCAGGTGCACCCGCTTGGGCAGGACCTCCCAGCCGAAGATCCACAGGCCGAGGAAGGTCGACTCGATGAAGAACGCTGCCAGCCCTTCGATCGCCAACGGGGCCCCGAAGACGTCACCGACAAAGCGGGAGTACGAGCTCCAGTTCATCCCGAACTGGAACTCCTGCACGATCCCGGTCACCACACCGAGGGCGAAGTTGATCAGCAACAGCTTGCCGAAGAACTTGGTGGCCCGGTACCAGGCCGGGTTCTGCGTGCGCACCCAGCCGGTCTGCAGGATCGCGACCAGGGGTGCGAGACCGATGGTGAGGGGGACGAAGAGGAAGTGGTAGACGGTGGTGATGCCGAACTGCCAGCGGGCAAGATCCAGTGAGCTCACGGCGACCAACCTGCCGCAGCCCCGCCAGCGCTCCCCAGGGACCTTGGTCCCGATGAAGCGGGACCACCGGCCGTTGCAGGACGTGCGCCCACGCGCTGACCTTGGGGGACCCGGCAGCGAGGCCGGCGCAGCCGAACAGGAGCACCACCATGACCCGTCGAGGACTGGTGCCACAGGCCCTGAGCCGGGCCCAGGTCGAGTCAGCCGTGTACGCCGCGATCCAGGCGCCGTCGATCCTGAACTGCCAACCCTGGCGCTTCACCTTTGCCGACGAGGTCACCGACCAGGTCATCGACGTGTTCGCCGTCCGCGAGCGATCGCCGAGTGTCGTCGACCCCGCTGGGCGCGAAGTGTTCCTGTCGCTTGGCGCGGCGATCCTGAACCTGCGTCTGCAGGTGGCGTCCCTGCGCCGTGAGCCCTTGGTCCAGCTGCTGCCCGAGCCGACCGACCGTACCCACGTGGCCCGGTTGCGGCTGGGTGGTCCCGCCCGCCTGACTGCGCTCGAGCAGCCGCTGCACGCCGCGATCGGGGTACGGCGGTCGAGCCGACAGCCGTTCACCGACCAGCTGGTCCCGCCCGAGAAGTTCCTGCAGCTGCAGGATGCGGCCGCGGTCGAGGGTGGGCGGCTCGACGTCGCCACCGGTGCTCACCGAGCCGCGGTGATGAGCGTGCTGCACGAGGCGGACTTCGAGCAGCGCGGCAATGCGGCTGTCGTTCGCGACGTCGCCCGCTGGACGCAGGCGACCGGTGGCGACCGGGTCGGCATTGCCGCCGACTCCCTCGGGCCACGTCCGCGTGACCCGTCTGCGGCTGTACGGGATCTCGGCCTCGGCGCCGGACAGCCGCGTCGCCCAGCCGCGGACTTCGAGACCTCGGCGCTGCTGGCGGTCCTGCTCACCTCCGGCGACGCGCCGATCGACTGGCTGCGCGGTGGTCTTGCCCTGGAGCGCGTACTGCTCACGGCGACCACGCTCGGGCTCGCGGTCGGGGTGCTGTCGCACGGTACCGAGGTGGCCGACCTGCGCCCGCTGGTGCGCGACCCCAGCAGCCGGTGGCGGTTCCCGCAGCTGGTCCTCCGCTTCGGCTACCCCACGGCTTCCATGCCACGTACGCCACGGCTGCCCCTCGACGAGGTGCTCGAGTTCCACCCCAGCTGACGGCTCAGGTCGAGTGCCGTACGACGACGACGGGGCAGTGCGCGTGGTGCAGGATCGCGTGGCTGACCGACCCGAGCAGCAACGACCGGAAGCCGTCCAGCCCACGCGAGCCGACGACGACCATCGCGGCGCCAACCGAGGCGTTGACGAGTGCGGTCACCGCGTCGCTGTGCAGTACGCACTGGCGCAGGTCGACCTCCGGGTACTTCGCGGTCCACAGCGCCACGCTCTCGGCCAGCAGACGCATCTCCGAGCCCTGGAACTCACTCGCGATGACGGACCCTGGCACGGGCGCGCCCTTGCCAGGAGAGTCGAAGTACGCGGACTGCCACACGTGCAGAGCGGTCAGACCCAGGCCGCGTGAGGAGGCCTCCTCGAACGCGAATCCCAGCGCCTCGGTCGAGACGACGGAGCCGTCGACGCCCACCACGATCCGGCCTGCCTCCGGGCCAGGGACGTCCGGCGTGGCGGCCGTGCTCGGGCGGATGATGACGACGGGACAGTCGGCGTGGGCTGCGAGCTCCACGCCGGTCGAGCCGACCAGGAGCTCGGCGAACCCGCCCAGCCCGCGCGAACCGACGACGATGAGGTCGCTGGCGGCACTGTCCGACACCAGTGCCGCGGCCGGGGTGGCGCTGACGAGCCGGCTGTCGACCGTGATGTCAGGGGCGTACAGCGCCGCTTCGGCCGCACCCTCGGCCAGGATCTGTGCTGCGCCGCGCTCGATGGTGGCGAGATCGGGGTAGGTGTACCCGCCGAACTGGGGGGAGATGCCCTCGCGGCTGGGTACCGCATGGACGAGACGGACCGAAGTCTGCCGACGCCGGGCGGCGTCCAGGGCCCAGTGCAGCGCATCCTTGCTCGTGGTGGAGGCGTCGTACCCGACGACGATCGGCTGAACTGTCATGGTGCGCTCCTCTGTGTCCGCTGCTCCTGCTCTGGTGCACCCCCAGCCTCCGACCGGGGTTGCCACGCCCGGCAGAGGATGAGGTCCCGGTAGCCGCGGGACCTTCGGCCCGTGGGGGGACGGCGCGCGCGGGCTAGCGTGGCTGCACACGACAGAAATGGGTGCAGATGACCGACGTGAGCGCGCAGCCCGATCTGGTGCGGCCGATCAGGGTGTTCCTGCTCGACGACCACGAGGTGGTACGTCGAGGCGTCCAGGACCTGCTGGAGGCCGAGGACGACATCGAGGTCGTCGGCGAGGGCGCCACGGCTGCGCAGGCGCTGGCCCGGATTCCCGCGCTGCGCCCGGACGTCGCGATCCTCGACGTCCGGCTCCCCGACGGGGACGGCGTCAGCGTGTGCCGCGAGCTCCGGTCCAAGATGCCCGAGCTGGCCTGTCTGATGCTGACGTCGTTCGCCGACGACGACGCCCTCTTCGACGCGATCATGGCGGGTGCTGCCGGATACGTGCTGAAGCAGATCCGCGGCAGTGACCTCGCCGGCGCTGTCCGTACTGTCGCCGCCGGACAGTCGCTGCTCGACCCGCGGACCACCGCGAAGGTCATGGAGCGACTGCGCAGCAGCCCGGACCTGCACGACCCGCTGCAGGGGCTGACCGAGCGCGAGCGCGAGATCCTGACACTGATCGGTGAGGGCATGACGAACCGGCAGATCGGCGAGAAGCTGCACCTGGCGGAGAAGACGGTCAAGAACTACGTGTCCAACTTGTTCGCCAAGCTCGGGATGGAACGTCGCACCCAGGCGGCTGTCTTCGCCGCGGACCTTCGCAGGGACCCTCCCCGCTAGGCGCTCGTCAGCTGGCCGGCGGAGGTTGGGTCGGCATGAGTCAGGCCGAGTCCGACGCGACGGTGATCCGCCGCCCGGTCACCAGAGCCGGCGTCAGCCTGACGAAGCGTGAGCCGGCTGGCTCGACCCAGGAGGGGATGTTGAGTGTGCTGACGTGGCGCTCCTGCGCCAGGTCGGTCACGACCCTGGCGATGCCCGTGACGACCACGCTCCAGCCCGTGCGCTCCACCTCGTCGAACGCGTCCGCCTCGAAGGCGATCACGGTGCCCTCGCGCGCTGCCGTCAGCTTGGCCCCCGCCGCGCTGCGGAAGACTACGTCGCCGGAGTCCATCACGTACGCGACGGGGAGGGCGGTCGGGAGGGCCGCCTCGGTGAGGATGACCCGGCCGATGCCGGCACCGGCCAGCAGGCGCATGCACTCGTCTCGACCAAGCATGGCAGGAACGAGGTGCGCGGACACCGGCCCACTGTGCGGCCGCGCAAGACCGGGGCGCCAGGGACCAATGGCCTAGTCGTGCGCGGTGCCGTCGATGGGGCCGCCATCGATCGGTACCCGCCAGACAAGCTCGGTTCCACCGCTGTCCAGGGCGGCTGCCGTGAAGCTTCCGCCGTGCTCAGCTGCCCGCTCGGCGAGGTTGTGCATGCCGCTGCGCCGACCGCCCTCCGGCAGCCCGATCCCGTCGTCGCGGATGACCATGGTGACGTTGTCGGCGTCAGCCTGGACGGTGACCTCGACGTTCTTCGCCTCCGCGTGCCTGGCCACGTTCGACAGGCCTTCGACGAGTACGGCGACCAGGTGCGGGACCAGCTCGACCGGGACGGTGCTGTCGACGGGACCGTCGAACCGGACCGACGGGGCGAAGACCAAGGAGTCGCTGGCACGGTCGACGACGTCGAGCAGCTGGGCACGCAGGTCAGTCCCGCCGAAGCGGGTCGGAGTCGCCAAGGCGTAGATCGCTGTCCGGATCTCGCGGATCGTGGTGTCCAGCTCGTCGACGACGCGCCTGACCCGCCCGACCGCCTCCTCGCTGTCGAGCAGCCGAGCAGTGCTCTCGAGCTGCATGCCGCTGGCGAACAGTCGCTGGACCACCAGGTCGTGCAGGTCACGCGCGATCCGGTCCCGGTCCTCGTAGAGGTGCACGCGCTCGCCCTCGCGCCGGGCCTCCGCGAGCTGCAGGGCGACCGCGGCCTGGCCCGCGAAAACCTCGAGCATCGCTGCCGCCTGGCTGACGAACGGCATCCCTCCGGCCGGCATGATCACGGCGAGCAGGCCGCGGACGCCGCCGGAGTCGCGCAGCTGGACAAGCATCGTGAGGCCGCTGACCCCGTCCAGCGCGGCGCCTACTGGGTCACCGGGTTCCAGCCGGGCCGTCGTGACGGCCTCGGTCGACCGGAACGCGCGCCCGATGAGCGTGCCCTCGATGGCCACGGCCAGCCCTTGAAGCCGAGACGCGTCGTCCCCGTCCGTGACCTCGACGACGAGCGAGTGGTGCGCGGTCGGCAACGCGATGAAGGTCGTCCTGGCCTCGGCGATCTCGCGAGCCCGACGAGCGACGACCCCGAGGGCCGTCCCGGACTCAGTCCCGGAGAGCAGCGACGTGGTCACCTCGGCTGCCGCCTGCAGCCAGCGTTCGCGGCGGCGCGCCTCCTCGTAGAGACGGGCGTTCTCGACGGCGACACCGGCAGCCGTCGCCAGCGCCACGACCACTCTCTCGTCCTCGTCGTCGAAGGCGCTGCCGTCGCGCTTCTCGGTCAGGTAGAGGTTGCCGAACACCTCGTCCCGCACCCGCACCGGTACACCCAGGAAGCTCGTCATCTTCGGATGGTTCGGCGGGAAGCCGTACGAGGCCTCGTGATCGGCCAGGTTGTCCAGCCGGAGCGGGTGCGGCTCACGGATCAGCAGCCCGAGGATCCCGCGTCCGGACGGGAGCGACCCGATGGTCGCGCGGGCCTCGTCGTCGATCCCGACAGTCAGGAACTGAGAGAGCCGGTCGTTGTCCCCGATGACTCCGAGCGCGCCGTAGCTGGCGTCCACGAGCGTCACCGCAGCCTCGATGATCCGGTAGAGCACGGTGTTGAGGTCCAGCTCGCTGCCCACCGCAACGATGGCCTCGAGCAGGCTGTGCGAGCGGTCGCGCATCGCCAGGATCCGGCGCAGCCGGTCCTCCACCTCGGCGAGCAGCTCATCGAGCTGAAGGCTGGGCAGGGGCCCGGACGGTTGGCTGGCCCGGCCAGGCGGTGCGGTCGCGTCCACGGGGCCAGCCTGGCACGTCCGCGTGCCGCGCGTGCACCGCGGCGGGCGCAGACGCCCCGGCTGAGGCCTTTTGGCCCTGGCTGCGCCGGCGGCGGAGCCTGCACTCTCAGGGGGAGATCGCCGTCTGCGGGAGGTTCACATGTCAGCCACATCGGTGCAGAGCTATGAAGCCCCCGAGCCTTCGCCGCGCCCGGTTCACGCCGGTGACGTGATGGCAGCGCCGGTGGTGACGGTCTCGGCCGACGACTCCTTGTGGTCGGCCTGGACGATGCTGCACGGGTTCGGGCTGCGCTACCTCGTGGTGACCCGGGGCAGTCGCTGCGTCGGGGTCGTCGACGATCGGCAGATCGCCATGCAGTGGCCGCTCGGGATCTTGCAAGGCCACCCGGTGACGGTCGGCGAGCTCATGCGGCCCCGGGTGCGGTCGGTCCAGGTGGACACACCGATCCCGGTCGTAGCGCAGATCATGCTCGACGAGTGCATCGATGTCGTACCGGTCGTGAGCGCTCGCGGGGAGATCCAGGGGCTGGTCACGGTCGGGGAGATGCTGGGCCTGTTGGCCGGCGGGGTGGGGACCAACGTCACACCGAGTCGGGGACCAGTGCCTCTGAGCGAGGCGCCGAGAAGCGGCCAGGCTCAGTCCTGACCGAACGGATCGCTTGGCCGGTCAGGAAGACCCGGCCCGAGAACTGGAGACCACGATGCGCCGCAAGACTTTCGACACACTCGTATCTGGCGGAGCGCTCATTGTTGCCGTCGTCATGCTCTTCGCCGGGATCCTAGGATTCTGGGCCTACTCCTTCACCAACAGTCAGGTCCACGACCAGCTGGCGTCGCAGAAGATCTTCTTCCCGCCGGCGGGAAGCAAGGCCATCGCCGGCCCGGAGTTCACAGCGCTCCAGCAGTACGCCGGACAGCAGCTCACCACCGGCGCCCAGGCCGAGGCGTACGCGAACCACTTCATCGCCGTGCACCTCACCGAGGTGGCGGGCGGCAAGACGTACGCACAGGTGAGCTCGGCAGCGCAGGCTGACCCGACGAACACCACCTTGCAGGGCCAGGTGAACACCCTCTTCAAGGGCAACACCTTGCGCGGACTGCTGCTGAACGCGTACGCCTTCTGGAAGGTTGGCCAGATCGCGCTCATCGCCTCGATCGTGTTCCTGGTCGGTGCGGCGGGTCTGTTCCTCCTGGCAGGGCTGGGACTGCGGCACGCACGTCGCACTCCCGCCGACGCAGAGATCTTGCTCCCGCACACTGCGGTACCGGTCGGCGTCTAGCCGTAGCGACCGGCGCAACCGAGATGTCAGTGCCTTGACGTCAAGGTTGCGCCGGTCGTTCCGATATACTGGGTGAAGCAACCCGCCAAGAGGTTGCCCGGAGCGCTTCGGCGCCTGGTCCGCTGCTCCGCTCCTCTCAGTGTAAATCCGAGGGGCCCGGGCAGCTGAATCACCGCTCGTCTCCGCTGCAGTGACGCGTCGTAGACGAGGTCGAACGGAAGGACTCGTCATGTACGAGAAGGACTACGGTCCCTGGGACGACTAGGGATCTCCAAGCCCCCGACCGGGTCATCCGGTCGGGGGCTTCTTCGTGCCCTGCTACTTCAGGTGAGCAGCGTCCAGCGCGGACTGCAGCGACTGCACGTAGCCGTTCGACGTGAATGTCGCTCCCGAGACCGTGTCGATCTGCGCGCTCTGTGCCGTCACTGTCTCCTGCTGCAGCAGCGGGATGGCATAGCTGTTGATCTCGCGGTCCCGCCCACCGCTCTGCGGGTAGTCGATAGCCGTGGCGGCGGTGATCTTGCCGGCGACGATCTGCAGCTGGACCTGCACCGGTCCGTACTGGGTGTCCGCGGCGGCGCCGTTGACCACCACGGGAGTCGTCGACGAGCCAGTCCCCGAGCCAGCCGTGCTGCCGGTCGTGCTGCCCGTGCTGGCACCCGGAGCCGCCGCCACCACTCCTGCCGGCGCCACGACTCCGGGTCGGCGCTGAGTCGTCCCACGGTTGGTGCTCGTGGGGTAGAGCAGGAGGACGGCCACGGTCGCGGCAGTGGCGGCCAGGACGGCGGCGTTGCGCCCCGTGGAGGCTCCGCTGGATCCGGCTGGCTTGCGTATTGAGGGCTGGGTCACCACGAGAACCGCTCCTGGTGCAGCTGGTCCGGTGCGACCCCGGCGTCCAACGCTGCTGCGCAGGCCGCATCCATCCAGGCGTCCGGGCCGCACACGAACACGTCGTAGTGCTTGATCCCGGGGATCAGCCGCTGGAGGGCGGCGGAGTCGCTCCACTGGGCGGCAGCGGCGGGCAGCCACGAGTTGCGCCGGGTGATCCGCGGTCCGGTCAGGTAGTGGATGGTGATGCCGCGCCGCTTGGCCAGCCGCTCGAGCTCGGCCCGGAAGACCAGGTCCGGTTCGCTGCGGGCCCGGTAGACGAGCACGGCGTCACCGGGGGCGTACGAGAGATCTTCGAGCAGTGCCCGCATCGGGCTGATCCCGATGCCGCACGCCAGCATCGCGACCTTGGTGCCGATGCGCTGCTCGCCGGTGAGCCGCCCATAGGGTCCCTCGAGCAGCACGCGAGTGCCGGGTCGCAGCTGGGCCAGCCGGCCGCTGCCGTCGCCAAGGTCCTTCGCGGTGATCTGGACCCGGTCGTGCCGCGGCGCCGCCGACAGCGAGTAGGGGTTGCCGCGCGACCAGCCGGGGCCGTCCATGAAGCGCCAGATGAAGAACTGGCCGGCTTGCACGGGGAGCCGGCCGAGACCGCGGCCGCCCATCTTCACGGTCACGACGTCCGGGCTCTCGCGGATCACCGAGGTGACCCGGATCTCGTGCCGGAACGTACGCCACAGCGGCAGCGCTACCCGGAAGACGAGCACGGACCCGGCGGCGACCGCGTACAGCGACCACCAGTACGTCCGCGCCGCTGCCGAGGTGACGAAGTCGTTTCCGGTCCAGATCTGGTGCGGCAGGGCAAGGCCCACCCCGATGTACGCGTACAGGTGGAGCAGGTGCCAGGACTCGTAGCGCAGGGCCCGCCTGGCAAGCCGGATGGAGGTGACCGCAACCAGCGTCAGGGCGGCGCTGCCGGCAGCTGCGAGCAGGATCCCGCCGTACGAGGTCAGCAGGTTCCAGGTCTCGTGGACGACGTCCGTGCGGTCACCGGTGGCGTAGCCCAAGGTGATGAGCAGGATGTGGAGGAGCATCAGGTTGAAGGACCAGAAGCCGACGAGCCGGTGCCGGCGGGCGAGGTCGTCCTGGCCATAGCTGCGCTCGATGATCGGGACGCGGGCCATCAAGAACACCTGGATGAGCATCAGGTCCGAGGCGACGAGGCCAGCCAGTCGGCCGAGCGAGATGAGGGCTGCGGACGGCGATGTGGTCAGCGACTGAGGTCCTTGCCCACGCACCCAGAGCAACGCCACCGCGAGGGAGGTGACCCAGCAGGCCCCGGCCACGGCGTGCCGCCACCATGCCTGTGCGGGGCGCACCCGGGCCGTCATAACCTGAGAGTGACGGGTCTTTCTTAGTTTTTCCTTAGAGCTGGTGAGGCCACTGTGGCGTTGTCGACAACGCGCCCGAGCCGTCGATGCCGAGTGCCTCGTAGCCGGGGACTGCTGACACCACCTCAGCCCACCCGTCCGCCGCCACGAAAGCCGCGGTGGCCAGGACATCCGCCCACTCGAGCGACGGGCCGACGACGGTGACCGACAGCCAGCCGCCCACGACCGCAGCCCCGCTGCGGGGGTCGTACAGGTGCGCTCCACGCGCGGCCGTCCCGCTGGTCGCCACTGCGCCGCCCGCGCACGTCACCGTCGCGGAGACGGCGCCTGCGTCGCGCGGGTCCTGGATCCCCACGGTGAATGGGATTCCGCTGGGCGTCACGACCATCACGTCGCCCCCGGCGTTCACGCACCAGTCGACGGCAGGACCCGGTGTGCCCGGGCCGGCCTCGACCAGGTGGCGTACAGCCCGTTCGACGGCCCATCCCTTGACCAGCCCCGAGGGGTCCCAGCAGCCATCAGGCCTGGTCGCGTCGAAGCGACCGCCGGTGACGGCCCGAGCGCGCTCGCACCGGGCGGCCACGGCACGTACCTCGTCCGAGGCGTCGCCCACCTGCAGCTCGCCCCGGATGATGCGACTGATCGCACTGCCCGGCCGGTACGGGGAGAACTCGGCATCCACCGCGCGCAGCTCGTCAAAGAGCGCCTCGACCGCATCGGCGGCGGCGGCGGAGTCGGCGCCGGAACCCCGGGCGAGGACGCTGACCGGCAGCCCCATGATCTGCTCGACCCAGCTGCGCTTGGACGCGGGTGAGTCCACAGTCGTGGAGCCTACGTCCCCGCCTCGAGCGGTGCGGTCGAGGTGGGAGCCCGGGCAGGTGACAGCTGTCGAGGCCTCCTGGTGGAGAGCCAGCTCCCGAGGAGTACCAACGGGAATCCGACCGCGATGCCTGCGGTGAAGTGCTCCCCCAGCACGCTGACGCCGAGCGCGACCGCGACTGCCGGGTTGACGAACGTGATCACGGTCGCCCGGACCGGGCCGATCTCGGCGATCAGCGCGAAGAACAGGAGGAACGCGGTGGCCGTGCAGATCAGAGCCAGGGCGAGCACCGACAGGACCACGGTCCCCTTCGGCCAGGCGCGCGGTCGGGAGAACACGGCTGCCGGGGCGTACACGACGGCAACACCTGTCAGCGACACGGCGATGACGGCGAGGGTCGGGACTTCGCTCAGACGTCGCGCGGCGATGATCGGGGCGGTCGCGTAGCCGACTGACACCAGCAGGATCTCGACCACCGAGATCAGGGAGGCGCCCGAACCGAGGTCGAGCCCGACCACGGCGCCGACACCGGTGATCCCGACGATGAGCCCGAGCAACCGGGAGCCGCTGACTGCTGAGGCGTCTCCGAGACGCCAGCTGACCAGCGTGCCGATGAGCGGGACAGTGGCGATGAGCAGCCCAGCCAAGCTGCTCGTCATGTGTCGCTCGGCGTCGCCGACCAGGAACCACGGGAGCGCGATCTCCAGGGCCGCGAAGGCGATCAGCGGCCGCCAGTGTGCCAGCGCCGGCCGGACCATCCCGCGGCGCAGCGCGATCGGGAGCAGGACGGCTGCGGCGATCGCGGTCCGGGCGAAGACCAGGAAGGACGGCGTCAGGTCCTCGAGCGCAACCTTGATCAGCAGGTATGGGATCCCCCAGATGACCGACATGGCCGCGAAGAGCACGAGCCCGCGGCGGGACAGCCCACCAGTGCCCTGCGCCACGTCGTCCTCCTCGTGCTCCGAACGGGTTCGTTCCTGAGTTGCAGATCAGTAAGGTAGCCGTCGGCCGGGCTGCTGCAGCCCAGCCTTCCCACCCACGTACGACAGAGGATGCGCGATGACCGAGCCCGTCAGGTCCGTACTTCACGACGTCCAGGAAGCCCGCGGGGCGACCTTCCGTGACGACGACGGCTGGCTCTGGACGATGAGCTTCGGCGATGGCCTCGCGGGGTACGAGGCGATCCGGAACGGCGTCGCGATCTGGGACGTGTACCCGCTGGTGAAGTGGGACGTCACCGGGCCGGACGCGACCGCCGCCATCCAGACGGTGTTCACCGGTGACCTCGGCACCCAGGTGGTCGGCCAGGTGAAGTACGGCGCCTTCGTCAACGACGACGGCACGATCGTGGACGACGGCACCGTCTTCAAGCACGCCGACGACCACTACTGGGTGCTGACGAACACCTCCGGCTTCGGGCAGTACTGGGCGTCGCAGACCCACGGCCTGGACTACGCAGCCGCGAACCGGACCCACGAGATGCCGCTGCTGTCGTGCCAGGGGCCGCGCTCGCGCGAGGTGCTGCAGGCGCTGACCGGCACCGACCTGGGCGCGCTCGGCTACTTCCGCTTCTTCCCCGAGCCGGTCGTCGTTGCGGGTGTGCGGACGACGCTGATGCGGACCGGCTTCAGCGGCGAGCTCGGCTTCGAGATGATCCCTGAGCGCGACGGCGCCGTGGAGCTGTGGAACCGGCTCGAGGCCGCCGGCGCAGTCCCGATCGGTCTCGACACCATCGAGCCGGCCCGGATCGAGGCCGGCCTGATCATCTACGGCACCGACTACACCCCCGGCCAGGACACGCCCTTCGACGTGTCGCTGGACCGGATGGTGGCGCTGCGCGGCGATGCCGCGTTCGTCGGGAGGGACCGGCTGACCGCGGTCGCCGCGGCGCCGCCCAAGCGGCTGAAGACGTTGCTGCTGAACGGGTCCGAGCTGCCGGAGGTCGGCGCCGACGTGGTCGACGGCGCCCTGGTCGTCGGCACTTTGTCCAGCCGTGTCGTGAGTCCTGAGTTCGGCCCGATCGGGCTGGCGATGCTGGCTACCGAGGTGTCGGCCGACGGCACGCAGCTGGCCGTGGCCGGCGGGGCCGGGACTGTCGCGGCGACCGTCGGGCCGCTGTCCATCAAGGACCCGGACAAGAAGCGGCCCCGCACCTAGCCTCCGCGCGGCGGTGCTCCGGCTCAACGCGAGAGCAGGGAGCGCCAGCGACGCTCCTCGCTGCGCTCGCGCTCACCGAGGTCGCGCGAGTCCTTGCCCAGCCCGCCGACACCGAGGCCGCCGAGGATCGCCAGGACCCAGGAGCCACCGAAGAAGATCACCACGAACGCCGTTGTACTCATGGCAGTAATCATCCGGCCCGCGATATGAGGCCACGAGTGGCAGAGATGACAGGTCTCATCGACATACTGCCAACCGGGGTGCATAGTGGGCTCGTGCTGGAAAACGTGGCTGTCCTCGCGCTCGACGGTGTCGCCCCCTTCGAGCTGGGCGTGCTCTGCGAGGTGTTCGGCACCGACCGGTCCGCCCAGGGCCTGCCGCGCTACGACTTCGCGATCTGCTCGCCGGGCGCCCGGCCGGTGCTGACGTCGGTGGGCTTCAGCCTCAGCCCGACGCACGACCTCGACCGGCTCGAGGAGGCGGACCTGGTGGGGATCCCGGCTATGGGTACCGGTGTCGACGTACCGCCCGAGGTCACCGCGGCCATCGAGCGGGCCATGGAGCGCGGCGCCTGGGTCGTCACGGTCTGCTCGGGGATCTTCGTCCTGCAACGGGCCGGACTGCTGGACGGCCGGCGCTGCACCACGCACTGGATGCACGTGGACGAGCTGACCCGGCTGTGCCCGAGCGCCGTGGTCGACCCCGACGTCCTGTACGTCCAGGACGGCCGGCTCGTCACCAGTGCCGGGTCCGCCGCAGGCATCGACGCGTGCATGCACATCCTGCGGGCCGAGCACGGCACGCGCGTCGCCAACGCGGTCGCCCGGCGGATGGTGATCCCGCCGCACCGCGAGGGTGGCCAGCGGCAGTACGTCGAGACTCCGGTTGCCAGCGCGACCTGCGAGACCTTGGCGCCGCTGCTGTCGTGGATGCTCGAGCACCTGGCTGAGCCGCTGACCGTCGAGATGCTCGCCGCGCGCAGCAACACCTCGCCACGGACGTTCGCCCGACGGTTCCGGGCTGAGACGGGCACCACTCCGTACGCCTGGCTGACGTCCCAGCGTCTGCTGCTCGCCGAGCGACTGCTGGAGGACGGTGACGACGCGGTGGAGCGCGTCGCCGAGCGTGCCGGGTTCGGCACCGCAGCCGTGCTGCGACACCACTTCACGGCGCACCGGCGGACGACTCCGCAGGCGTACCGCCGGGCCTTCCGCCGCTCGGCGGTGTCCTGATCGTCCCGGTCTAGCGCAACCGGGCCAGGATCGCCTCGGCCTCGCTCCGCTCGCTCGCGATCAGGTCGAGGGCGTCCCACAGGCCGCCGTCGGCCGGGTCCGTACCCATGATGCCGACAGCCCGGACGATGAGGTGCTGGGCATCCCGGAGCAGGTCGACGCCACGGCGTGCCTGGGCCGTCCTGGCCGCAATCCTGATGCTCATCGGTCGTCCGTCCGGTGTCGGGTGCTTCGGCGAGGGTGCGCCCTAGAGTGGTCTTGGACTGCTTCGGCACCTGGACGGGCGATGAACAGTTGCTTGTCCCGTGTTCATGTCCCACGCTGCCCTCGTTCACCCGGATGGCCCAGCCCATGCGGTGGACGGCTGCACCAGGCAGCCACAGGGGAGAGTGGCGACTCACAGTGCGCAAGTCGGGGACGTTCGTAGGGAGTCGGCGGGGTCAGCTGACCCGGGCTGCCGGGGTGCTCGTCGTGGCCCCGTTGCTCGGGATCGGTACGTTCGCCGTGCCAGCTGCCGTCACTTCAGCCCCAGCAGCCTCGCCGGTCATGCCGACCACGTTGAGCTCGGCCACGGTGGACGTGTCCGCCGACACGTACGTCAACCCGTCGGCGGCGTCGGCGACAGCGGGCGACTCCTCGGTGCTGATGGCCGGCGACGAAGGCTTGGACGCCGCGAACGCGCCGGTGGCCGGCGCCGTCCTAGGTCGTGCCGCAGTGGCCGTGCCCGGTGCCGCGACGGTGATCAGCATTCCGGCGTCGGCGGTGCCAGCCGGTGCGGTCGTGTCCTTCGTCCTGACCTCGATCACTGGCGACCCCAGTGCCGTCGAGTTCGCGTCGAGCGAGTCCGCAGACCCGACAGAGCAGCCGCACCTCGTGATCAGCTACACCAGCAGGGCCGGCGGCTGCACGACGTCGGCCCTGCTGGTGCCCAGCTGCGGCGCGTACTTCGGCTCGACCGTCAACCCGGTCGGCACCGAGACCGGACCGCTCGATGCGCTGGCCCGCCAGGAGTCCGAGCTCGGCCGCACCCTGGGCGTCGTGCACACGTACCACAAGGGTGCCCAGGACTGGCCGACGCCGGACGAGGTCGCCATGGTCAGCGACCCGGCCCGGCCGCGGCTGCTCATGGTCAACTGGAAGCCCGAGGACGGCGCCACGTGGGCGCAGGTCGCCGGCGGTTCCTCCGACGCGCTGATCGACGGCACCGCCGGCCGGATCGTCAGCTGGCTTGGCGGGCGCCCGTTCTTCCTGTCCATCCACCACGAGCCGGAGAACGACCTCGGCGTCGACGGGTCCGGCGACACCCCGACCGACTACGTCGCGATGTACCGGCACGTCGTCCAGCGGTTGCGCGTCGACGGCGTCAGCAACGCGGTGATGGTCTGGGACATGATGGGCTTCTCGGGCTGGGGCGACCAGGGGCTCTACCCGGGTGACGACGTCGTGGACTGGATCGGGTACGACCCGTACAGCCACCGGGGCATGCCGCTGACGACCTTCGCGAACGACCCGGGGCGCAGCTTCCCCGGCTTCTACACCTGGGCCACCCAGACACACCCGGAGAAGCCGTTGATGCTGGCCGAGTTCGGGGTGGACGCACCGACCCCGACCGACCGCTCGGGCGTCTTCGACTCCTTCGCCGCCGACGCCGCGCAGCTGCCGGCGATCAAGGCGTACCTGTACTCCGACCACGACAACGACGCGGTGACGGGCACGAACGACTACTTCTTCGACGACGACCCCACCGTGCTGGCCTCAGCCCGCGCGGCCTTCGAGGACCCGTACTTCCTGCCCTAGCCGTCCACCAAGTGGTGCCGTAGCCGGTAGCGCACGTCACGAGTTACCAGCAGGGGCACGTAGTCCCGGATCTTGGCTGGGTCGAACGCCTTGCGAACGACCTCGATCGCTTCACGGACGGCGTATGCGGGCACCTGGGGGAACTCGTCGCGGAGCTCGACCTCCGCGACCGCCAGATGGCGCGCTTCCTCGTCAGGGGTCATGAGGACAGCCTTCTCCGAAGACGGGTGGAACGGCAAGCAAACAACAGATGAAGAACCGCGCGATTCGTTGGCACCGGCCCGGCTATCCGGGCAGGACGAAGGACGAAGCACTTCTGACTGCCCTACGGTTGCTGCTTCTCGAAGGCCTCAGGGAAGGACCCGCTCATGAGCGTTCGTGGCCTGTTTCTCAACGCAGAGCGGACGTTGCAGCTCCAGGCTGGCGACCTCGTCTTCGCGGAAGGCGACGAGGGTCACCTGATGTACGGGGCGGTCGCCGGGCAGATCGCCTTTCGCAAAGATGGAGAAGAGATCGTCCGGATAGGTCGGGACGGGACCTTCGGCGAGCTGGACATCATCGACCACGCGCCGCGCAGCTTGGAAGCCGTGGCCGTCGAGCCGTCCACTGTGGGGATCATCGATGAGCGCGTCTTCCTGTATCTCGTGCACGAGACACCGATGTTCGCTCTGAACGTGATGCGCGCCCTGACAGCCCGGATCCGTGACCTGGACGCCCGTCGCACCCACTGACCTGATGGGTCGTGGCTTTTGTCGGCATCTGGGCCGCTCGTGCAGAGTTGGTTGTCCTGCGTTCATGTGCCCCGCCGCCCTCGTTCACCCGGATGGCCTAGACCTTCCCCCGTGACACGCATCTGCGTCTGGCGAACCTCCCGGATCGCGACAACGGTGGCCGTCCTCGCCGGCCTGGCGCTCGGATGTGTGCTCGGCACGCCGGCTTCTGCGACGGATGTCCCGCCGACCAGCTATTCGCCGATCGGTCTTCCGGTGTACTCCGTGGCGACGTCCGCGATCGACGACACGTACATCGACCCTGGCGCGCCGACCGTGGCGCAGGGGCAGTCGCCCGTCCTGTACGCCGGCGACGAGGTTGCTGACGGGCGTCGAGCCTTCGTGAAGTTCACCACCCCCGCCCTGCCTGCGAATGCCAGCAACGTGTCCCTGTTCCTGGTGCTGAGCCAGGTCGGAGGTGGCGCGACCGGGCCACTCAAGGTCTACGGCGCGTCGAGCGACTGGTCGGGAAGCATGCTGACGGCCGCGAGCGCTCCGCAGCTCGGTCCGCTCCATGGGAGGGCGCCGAGCGAGGAGTCGGGATTCAGCACGTCGATCATGGTCTCTGGTGTGGACCTGGTCCCGGGTCAGGACCTGTCGTTCGCGATCTCGGCGACGCTGGGCGGTCCGGGTGCGATCGGCCTGGCATCCCTCGACAACAGTGACCCGACCTTGCGCCCGCAACTGCTGATCACCTACCTGGTCCCGCCGGACTGCTCGGCCTCCTCGCTGCTCGTGCCCAGCTGCGGCGCTTGGTTCGGGTCGACAGCCAACCTCGTAGGTGCCGACCGGTCGCAGACTGACGCGGTCGCGCGCCAGGAGACCGAGCTGGGCCGACGTCTCGACATCGTGCACGTCTACCACTCCCTCGATCAGGACTGGCCTACTCCGGACGAGGTCTCGCTGGTGAGCGACCCTGCGAACCCTCGGCTCCTCATGGTCAACTGGAAGCCGGAGAACGGCAGCTCGTGGGCCCAGGTCGCAGCGGGGTCTTCCGATGCGTGGATTGACACGGTTGCCGCGCGCATCGTCTCCAGACTCGGGACCGCGCCGTTCTTCCTGACCATCCATCACGAGCCCGAGAACGACCTGCACGGGCCGGGTTCGGGCTACACCCCGGCCGACTACGTGGCGATGTACCGGCACGTCGTGGCGCGGCTGCGTGCCGACGGGGTGAGCCGGGCCGTGATGGTGTGGGACGTCATGGGCTTCCCTGGGTGGGGCGACCAAGGGCTTTACGACCAGCTCTACCCCGGCGACGACGTAGTCGACTGGATCGGGTACGACCCCTACTCGCATGCGGGCGAGCCCTTGACGGTGTTCGCAGACCGGCCCGGGAAGGTCTTCCCGGGCTTCTACACCTGGGCCACGGCCAACCACGCAGGCAAGCCGTTGATGCTCGCCGAGTTCGGGGTCGAGTCAGCAGCCACGAGCGACCGCACAGCCGTCTTCTCTACCCTCGCCGACGACGCCCGAAGCTTGCCTGCGATCAAGGCGTTCATCTACTTCAACCACGCGCCGGACGGTGCGACGAACGGCTACGACTTCTCGTTCGACAGCAACGCAGACGTGCTGGTGGCAGCGCGAGGTGCGTTCACCGACCCGTACTTCCAGCACTAGGCGATCTGCGCTCGCCGAACGTCATCCCTCGTACGCCAACCGTTCACCTGAGGGGAGGGGCCGCGCCATACGTTTCCGATGGTCTGAGCCAGCCGGGCGAGGTCTTCTCCCGCTCCTGCGCGACCGGCATTGCACGCCACTGACCTAGACCGAGCGAGACCCCCGAAGGAGCCGAGCTTGTCCGCCTTGCACACGCTCGAGGAGATGCTCACCGCGCCCGAGCGACAGGGTGCGCCAGCCAGCCTGGAGGCGGTGGGCGTATCCGCATGGTTCGGGTCGAACAAGGTGCTTGAGCGCGTGTCGTTGAACATGCCTGCGGCGACCGTCACCGCGTTGATCGGGCCGTCGGGCTGTGGCAAGTCCACGTTCCTGCGGATCTTGAACCGGATGCACGAGTCGGTGCCGTCCGCCCGACTCGCCGGAGAGGTCCTGCTCAACGGCGTCGACATCTACGCGCCGGGCAATCGAGTGACTCAGACCCGCCGACGAGTCGGGATGGTCTTCCAGAAGCCCAACCCGTTCCCGGCGATGTCGATCGCCGACAACGTGACCGCAGGTCTGAAGCTGACGGGGATGAAGGTCAGCCGCGGCGAACGGGTCGCCCTCATCGAGCGGTGCCTCACGCGCGCCGGCCTGTGGACAGAAGTCAGGGACCGGCTGGAGGAGCCCGGATCTGCGCTCTCGGGAGGCCAGCAGCAGCGGCTGTGCATCGCTCGGTCACTGGCGGTGGACCCCGATGTCCTCCTCATGGACGAGCCGTGCTCGGCGCTCGACCCCATCGCCACCGCC
>JANYIP010000210.1 GCA_025361995.1 Streptomycetales bacterium
GGGCGTAGACGGCGCGGGCGGTCCCGCGCATGATGCGGTCCTGCTCCGCGCTGCTCAGGTCCGGGACCGACTCGGCCACCACCGCGACCCAGCCTGGGTAGGAGATCGTCAGTCCGGCGTTCGGCCAGTCGCTGCCGAACATGCACCGCTGCGGGCCGAAGGCCTCGACCCCGGCTCGTAGGTACCCACCCAACGTGGTCGCGTCACTGGTCCGCTCGCCCGCTTCGGTCGTGAGCCCGGACAGCTTGCACGAGACGTTGTCCAGCCTGGCGAGTGCGGCGATGCGGCTCGCCCACTCGGTGCGGCCACCGCCACGGATGTCAGGTTTGCCGAGGTGGTCCAAGACGAAGCTCACCTCGGGGCACCGCTCGACCAGCAGCGTCACCTCCGCGAGCTGCCGCTGGCGTACGCACAGGTCGACGACGAGGCCGTGGGTGCCGACAAGACGTACGGCATCGACGAAGTCTGGCTGCAGCGCGAACCCCGCGGGCTCGTCCTGGATGAGCTGGCGCACGCCCGCGACCCCGGGTTCAGCCGCGAGCCGCTCCACCGCGGGCGAGACGGCAGCTGCCCCCCGGTCGAGGGGCAGACCGGCGACCAGTCCCTGGATGCGGGCGTCCTTGATGGCGAGCTGCTGGACCCAGGCCGTCTCGTCGTCCACCTGCGCCCACACCGGGTTGGCCTGGACGAAGACCATCGCCTCCACGTCCACATCGCCGACGTCGAGATCGTCCGGCCCGAACGGGCGGTCCAGCTCGGCGAACCCCCGCAGCCAGGGGTAGTCCAGGAGGTCGGTGTCCCAGAAGTGGATGTGGCTGTCGACCACCGCGGTGCGACCCGTGCTCGGACCGGACGTCATCGGTCTCCTCCCCGTCGGGTGTGGGCCTGGCACCACGATCGTGCAGAAAGGGTGCCAGGCCCGTTCGCCTACTGCCAGGCGTCCTTGAACTGGTCGGCGTTGGCCTTGGTCACGAGCGTGGTACCCCTGTCGATGGACTTCACGAACGGCTTCCCGAGGATCGAGTTGACCGCGGCGAGGACACCGAGGTTCGTCACCTTGAACGGCGACTGCGCCATCGTCGCGGTCGTCTTGCCCGCGAGGATGAGGACGGACATCGCCGGGTCACCGTCGTACCCGAAGATCTTCAACGGGTGGTTCTTCGCCTCGACGACCGCTACGGCACCCTCGGCGGGTGAGTCGCACGCGGAGTAGATCGCCGTGAGACTCGGGTACTTGGTGAGCAGGTCCTGCGTGACGGTCGCGCCGATCTTCGGGTCGCAGGTGGTCTGCTGAGCGCCGATGACGACTTTGATCCCGGTACCTTCGAGCGCGGTCTTGACGCCGTCGATCCGCTGGTCCAGGGCAGGGACGCCACGCACGGCCTCGAGCAGACCGATGGTGTCGCCGGACCATGTCGATCCCGACCGAGACTCCCGACGAGGTGACCACGTCACCGTCGTCGACGAAGCGCTCGTCACGGCATACGTCGATCGTCGGGTCGAGCTCGGCGAGCAGGTCGGGTGGGTCTGAGTCCACCAGGTGAGCCACTCCCACGGTCCACCGCGTCGAGCTCCTCCAGCCCGTCGACGAGCACGATGCCGAGGTATTTCACCGGGCCAGACTAAATCAGCCACCGCATCGGCTGGCTACGCTGGCCCGCATGTCTGATCCCGTCCTCCCCCAGCGGTCCCGCGTCGTCGTCGTCGGCGGTGGGGTCATCGGTACGTCGGTGGCCTACCACCTGGCGCATCTCGGCCAGGAGGTCCTGCTCCTCGAGCGTGACCGGCTGACCTCGGGCACAACGTGGCACGCGGCCGGGCTGATGGTGACCTTCGGGTCCACCTCGCAGACATCCACCGAGATGCGGCAGTACACCGCCGACCTCTACTCACGGCTCGAGGCCGAGACCGGGCAGGCGACCGGGTTCAAGCCGGTCGGCTTCATCGAGGTCGCCTCCGACGTCGACCGGCTCGAGGAGTACCGCCGGGTCTCGGTGTTCAACCGGCACTGCGGTGTCGACGTCCACGAGATCTCCCCGCGCGAGGTCGGCGAGATGTTCCCGCTCGCCAGGACGGACGACCTGCTCGCCGGGTTCTACGTCGCCGAGGACGGCCGGGCCAACCCTGTCGACGTCACCATGGCCCTCGCCAAGGGTGCGCGGATGGCCGGCGCGACCGTAGTGGAAGGCGTACCGGTCACCGACTTCCTCACCCGGGGCGGCGCCGTCGCCGGCGTCCGTACCCCGTACGGGGACGTCGAGGCCGACATCGTCGTGAACTGCGCAGGAATGTGGGCCCGCCAGCTCGGCGCCAAGGCCGGGGTGAGCATCCCGCTGCAGGCCGCCGAGCACTACTACCTGCTCACCGAGGAGATCCCGGAGATCTCCGGCGACTGGCCGGTGCTCGAGGACCCCTCGCACTACGGCTACTTCCGGGAGGAGGGTGGCGGGCTCATGCTCGGCCTCTTCGAGCCGGTCTGCGCGCCCTGGAACGTCGGTGGCATCCCGGAGAACTTCTCCTTCGGCGAGCTCCCACCGGACTGGGACCGGATGGGGCCGTACCTCGAGAAGGCGATGGCCCGGGTGCCGATCTCGATGGAAGTGGGGCTGCGCAAGTTCTTCTGCGGCCCGGAGAGCTTCACGGCCGACCTCCAGCCCGTGGTCGGCGAAGCGCCCGAGCTCAAGAACTACTTCGTCGCAGCTGGCCTGAACTCGATCGGCATCCTCACCGGCGGTGGTCTCGGGCGGGCGCTCGCGCACTGGGTCGTCGACGGCCGGCCCGACATCGACGTCACCGGCTTCAACATCGACCGGCTGCACGCCTACCAGGCGAATCCTGAATACAGGGCGACCCGCACCGTGGAGTCGCTCGGCAGCGTGTACCAGTGCCACTACCCGACCAAGTCCATGCAGACCGCCCGCGGCGCCAAGACATCAGCCCTGCACGACCGGCTGGTGGGGCAGCGCGCCTACTTCCGCGACGTCAGCGGCTGGGAGGCCGCCGACTGGTACGCCCCCGAGGGCGTCGAGCCGGTCGTCGAGGCGCTCTCCTGGGGACGGCAGAACTGGTTTGGCTACTGGGCCGACGAGCACCGGGCCGCCCGCGAGGACGTCATCGTGATGGACATGTCCTTCATGGCCAAGTTCCGCGTGGAGGGCCGCGACGCCGGGCCGCTGCTCAACCACCTCGCTGCCAACGACGTCGACGGCGAGTGTGGCGTCATCACGTACACGCAGTGGCTCAACGAGGCCGGGCTGCTCGAGGCCGACCTCACCGTGACCAAGCTGGCTGACGACAGCTTCTGGGTGGTCGCCTCCGACACCGCGCACCGGCACGCCCTCACCTGGATGCGCCGGCACACCGGGGATGCGCACGCCTTCGTCAGCGACGTCACCTCGGGCTTCGCGCAGGTCAACGTCCAGGGTCCGCGGTCGCGGGAGCTGCTCCAGTCGCTCACCTCGGCCGACCTTTCCGGCGACGCGTTCCCTTTTCGGGCGGCTCGGGAGATCGACCTCGGCTTCGCTCGCGTGCTATGCGTACGCATCACCTACCTCGGCGAGCTGGGGTACGAGCTGTACGTGCCGACTGAGCAGGCCACCCACGTGTACGACCGCATCGTCGCGGCCGGACCCGCCTTCGGGCTGAAGCACGCGGGGCTCAAGGCACTGGCGAGCCTGCGAATGGAGAAGGGCTACCGCGACTACGGGCACGACATCGACAACACCGACTCCGTGCTCGAGGCCGGACTCGGTTTCGCCGTGGACCTCGGCAAGCCGGGCGGGTTCCTGGGCCGGGACGCCGTGCTGGCGAAGCGGGCAGCCGGCCCGCTGCACCGCCGGCTGGTCCAGGTCTTGGTGACGGATCCCGAGCCGATGCTCTTCCATGCCGAGGTGCTGCACCGGGACGGGGTGGAGGTGGGTTACGTGCGGGCGGCGTCGTACGGGCACACGCTCGGCGGGGCGGTCGGGCTCGCCATGGTCGATGCGGGCCAGCCGCTCGACCAGACCTGGCTCGACTCGGGGGACTGGGAAGTCGACATCGCAGGCACCCGCCATCCGGTGGTGACCTCGCTTAGACCCATGTACGACCCCAAGAACGAGCGGATCAAGGCCTAGGTGCGGCAGGGCCTCGCCACCGGTCAGCCGCCGCGAGGGTAGAAGGGCGGGTCGTCTGTCAGGTGGACGGCTGCCTCCTCTGCGCTCGCGCCCCCACCGTCGATCCCGACCTCGCTCGCAACCGCATCGCTCTCGTCGTCCCAGAGGCCACCCGCGCCCGGGGCCACCAGACGACCCGCGCGACGCTCGGGGTTCCGGCCGTCATCGGTCGGCGCCACCTCGTCGGTCCACGGCTGGTCGGCCCAGATCTCCGGCTCCTCCTCCGAGAGGAGCTGGTCCAGGCTCTCGCCACGGCGCTCCTCTGCCGCAGTAGTTCCGAAGCTGGTGGACGCGCGGTAGCCGTCTCCCGCGTCGATGCCCGTGTCCAGAACGTCGGACCTCAGATCGTCCGACTCCAGGCTGTCCCCCGGGTCGAGCACGCCGTCGTCCTCAAGTGCTTCGTCGTCGCCACGCTCGGTCACGCCCGACCATCTCATCTCGTCGTGATCCCGGACTGCACCGTCAACGCTGCGCGCAAGCCCGATCCTAGGCTTCCACCGCACAACCCAGCGCCGACATCCGTTCAACCGGGGCCACGAAGCGCGACAGTAGGATCGCTCTGCGTAGAGCTCAATGCTCGAAACAGGTGACACCACTAGGCTTCTGGGCCAAGGGGTCGGCAACATTCCGGGGACGCTCAATGTCAAGAGCTCGCTCGCGCACACAGCGGTTCCAGACGACGGCGTACGTTGGGCCGTTCCTCGCGATCGGCCTACTCGTCATGGCTGGACGCCCGGCTGATGCGACCGGGACGGACACGGTCGACGAGATCACCGCGAACTACGGCGACGATGCAGCGACCAGCGTCTGGCTGCACTGGCGCGGAGCCGAGACAGCACTGAGCTACGGGACCGACGCCACGTATGGCGCGACCGTAACAGCCTCGCCCAGCCCGATCACCCCGGTGGACGTCCCAGGTCCGTTCGAACAGGTCGAGCTCACTGGCTTGCTCCCCGGCACCGTCTACCACTACCAGATCGGCGCCACCGGGGCCGACCACCAGGTCGAGACGGCACCGACCGGGGACGCGATCTGGGACGACATCGCTGACACCGGGTCCACGTACTACCTGCCGGGCTCGGTGGCCACCTGCAACAAGAGCTGGATGGCCTCGGTCTGGCAGCAGATGGCCGCGGACAATGCCGATGTCTATACCCACGGCGGCGACGTCTCCTACGCCAACGAGTGCGGGAACCCCGCGTCCCATCAGCTCTTCAACGACATCGCACCCATCTCGACCAACCGCGTCATCGAGTTCGCCGAGGGCAACCACGAGTACGGCCCGACGAACTCGACCTCCCCGCCGGGCACCGTCCGTGACTCGTTGGCCAACTACAAGGGCCGCTGGACGATGGCGCATGCCCAGGTCGAGCCGAACGACATCGCAACCCAGCTCTCACATCCAGGCTGCACCCCCGTCGCCGGCCAGACCACCAACGCCTGCCCCGGGCAGGACTGGGGCTGGTTCGACGTCGGTCACTACCGATTCATCAGCCGACCGGAACCCGATCCGGGCGCGCTGCCCGACTGGCAGGCCAAGGCGGCAGTCATCATGGCCGACGCCGAGACGAACCCGAACATCTACGGCGTCATCACCTACGGCCACCGGCCAGCTTGCTCGAGCCTGAAGGACGCATCGGGTGCTTGGACGAGCGATCCGAACGTCGATGCCGCGGTCAACGCACTCGCTGCGCTCTACAGCCCGACGGCACGCTCGGACGGGAAGTACCTGCTCGACGTGGGCCACCACATCCACGGGGCCGAGGTCTGCAGCCCGCTGAACGGGGTATGGGAGCTGACCGATGGAGCCGGCGGGTCGGAAGAGGTCAACTACCTCGCGACCAACCCGGCCTCGATCTGGAAGAGCAACCACTTCTCGCACATCAGGGCCCAGCTGACGGGCAACCAGGTGGTGGTCAACTACATCTGCGGCCCGGTCTATCCGATCAGTCCGACGCGAGCGGCGCCGTGCACCATGGGCGGGTCGATGTACACGCTCACGATCACCTCACCGGTCGGCGGCGGACCGACCCCGACCCCGACTCCAACCGACTCGTCCACACCTTCCGCCACCGACTCACCGACCGCTTCGGTCACCCCGACGGACTCAGACACGCCCACTGCCAGCGTCACCCCGACGGTCACGCCATCAACGACCGCCACCGCGACTCCGCCACCAGCCCCGGTCCAGTACGTGGGGAACATGAGTCTGGAGACCGGTCTGGCGGGATGGGCCGGCGTCTACAACTCGAGCTCGCTCAACCGACAAGTGCTCGGCGGGTACGACGGCAGCTACAGCCTCTACTCGGTGAACAGCTCGGCCGGGACGGGGGCCACCGGGTTCTCCGACAAGCCGCACTGGCTCACCCTGCGCACGGCAGCCGGAGTCACGTACACGGCCGGTGCGCAGGTGTCGGCCGACGTCGCCGGCGAGAAGTTCTCACTCTGGCTGCGCGAGCTCAGTCCGACCGGCGCCACCGTGGGCTCGAAGACGGTTCCGCTGAACGCCAGCTCGGCGGGCTGGGTGCCCATCACCGCGACCTACAAAGCGATAGGGAACGGCGACACCCTCGCGTTCTCTCTCAGCGCGTCCAACGTCCCCACCCATCGGGGGTTCCGTGCCGACCTGCTCAGCCTGACGGCACCCGCGCCGGCGACTCTGCCGACCTCGTCCGCACTCCTGCTGGTCGTCACTCCCACCGGCGGGCTCGTAGGAGTGGTGGCCTATCTCAAACGGTACCGGCCGCGGCACAAGCGCGGGCACCACCGCTAGGCGCCCCAGGACCTCAAGATCGGCTTCTCCGAGGTCGACGCTATGGCTGAGGCGGATCGATCCGGCGTCTCGTCTTGGCCGTCGAGAGGCATCCCCATGAACGTCTCCGGGCGCCGCCGAACCAGCATGTCCGCCGTGGTGACTCTGTCCGTCAGCGGCGCGCTCCTCGTGGGCGCTCAGCTGCCTGCTGCGCAGGCAACGGTCTCACGGACGGTGACCTTCGAGGTCTCCGGTGCTCAAGGTCAGCCAGGCGCGGGTGCGTTCGGCGGGGCCGGAGCGACCGTCAGCGATTCCGCTCAGCTCCCCGTCGGCCGGGTCGTCCACCTGACCGTCGGCGGCAGCAACGGCTTCAACGGAGGCGGCGCAGGTGGGACCCACACCGGGGCGGGTACGGACGGCGGCAGCGGCGGCGGCGGCTCTGACGTACGGATCGGTGGGACCGCCCTTGCGGACCGCGTGCTCGTCGCCGGCGGAGGCGGCGGAGGCGGCGGCGGGACGAACCTCAACGGCGGTGACGGCGGCGGCGGCGGCATCCAGTCCGCCTTCGACGGCGCGAGCAGCAGCGCGGCAGCCGGAGCAGGTGGC
>JANYIP010000219.1 GCA_025361995.1 Streptomycetales bacterium
CGGCGTACGCGCTGTCGTGGGCGAACAGGCGCGGAGTGAACCCGCTCGAGCCGGCCACGCTGACCCTTGCGCTCGGCGTGGTCGCCAGGCAGCGCGTGCAGCGGCGCCTCGTCGGGCGGGCCGGCCGGGGGATCGGCACCCTCGCTCCGCTGATGATCGGGGCGGCCTACGGGGCCGTCAGCAACCGCAAGCAGACGCTAGGGCTCTCCGACTCGCTGCGCGCCGACCTGCGCCGCAACCGGCCGCTCGTCGGCGGCCTCACCGGGCTGGCAGTCAGCCACCTGCTCGACCCTCGGATGCGCCCTCGGCGGATGTTCCGGCGGCGCACCCTGTCCTAGCCGTCGCTGCTGCCGGCACTGCTGGTGCTGCTGCTGGTAGCGGTGCTGGTCCCTTTGAGAGCGCTGGCCTTGCGGGCCACGAGGAGCTTGGCCGTCCCCACGGTGGCGGCGCTCGCCACGGCGAAGGCGACGGCCTCGCCGGTGGAAATGCTGGGGTCGTTCGGGTCCTCGGGAACGCGGCGCCCGGTCACGGCGACCCAGACGACGTTCACGACCTTGCGTGCGGCGGCTGCGGCGGCCAGGCCGCCGACCACGAGGACCGCCTGAGCACCGAGGTTCGTGCCGCGTCCAGCCATCCATGCACCTGCTCTCGTCGTGCGCCGGCCTGCTGCGGCGGCGCCTGGGGTCAGCCTGCCTCATCCAGGTGCTCGGCGTCATGGCGACCGGTCTCCGGGCCCGACCCCACGCTCCGGGCCACCTCGAGGGCGGCAGCGAGACGGCTGGCACGGCGGGTCGACACGTACCAGTAGGGAGCCGGGTCCTGCGGGTCGTCGACGTCGACCCGGACCGCCCGCGAGACCCAGGGCCGCAGCAGCAGGTACGCCCGCGGGTCGGCCTCCCGGCCCCGCAGCATCGCCGCCGCGGCGTCGTCCAGGGCGCGGACCTCCCCCATCACGGCGTACGGCAGGGTGGCCCGGCCCGCCACCAGCCCGGCGGGGGTCAGCGTGACGCAGGCGGCGGCGCTGACCAGGACGTACGCGACGATCGCCTCGGCGACGGCCCAGGCCGCGATGCCGGCCGGGACGCCGAGGGGGACACCGAAGGCGAAACCCATCGTGGCTGCGATCACCGTCGAGACCGCCCAGAGCCACCACGGCGCGTACAGCCGCTCGCGGTAGGCCGCGTCGGTCCTCCCCGGGTCGCTCACGCCCTCAGGGTGCCACTTCACCGCCTGCGGGGCGGCAGTAGGGTCGGCTCATGCGTGTGCGCCTGTCGACCGAGCCACCGCCGGACGCGCGGGCGCCGGTACGCCATCCTGACGCCCCGGCGCCGGGGGAGCGGATCCTGAGCCACTACGGACGCTGCTTCGGGTGCGGGAACGCCCACCCGACCGGCCTGCACATGCTGGTGCTGGCCGGCGAAGGAGTCACCGCGCGGGCCGAGCTCACCGTCAGCGAGCACCACCAGGGAGCCCCCGGGCTGGCCCACGGCGGCCTCTTGACGGCCGCGTTCGACGAGGCGCTCGGTTCGCTGAACTGGTTGTTGCGGACCCCTGCGGTGACGGCTCGGCTGGCGACCGACTTCCTCCGGCCGGTGCCGGTCGGGTCGGACCTGTTCATCGCGGCCGAGGTCGTCGCTGTCGCCGGTCGCAAGATCTACACCCGGGCGGAGGGCCGGCTCGGGGCTCCGGACGGGCCGCTCGCGGTGACCGCCGAGGCGCTCTTCGTCTCGGTCGGGCTCGAGCACTTCGCCACGCACGGCCGACCGGAGGACGTCGCGACGGCCCAGGCCGAGCGCGGGACTGGCGAGGTCTCGTCGTTCGAGGTGAACCCGTGACGGTCGACGTCCTGATCACCCGGCTCGACGCGGGCATCCCGCTGCCCGAGTACGCGCACCCCGGCGACGCCGGCGCCGACCTGCGTACGACGGTCGACGCCGAGATCGCACCGGGCCACCGGGCGCTGCTCCCCACCGGGGTCGCGATCGCGCTGCCCGACGGCTACGCGGCGTTCGTGCACCCCCGGTCCGGCCTCGCGGTCAAGTACGGCGTGAGCATCGTGAACGCGCCCGGCACGGTGGACGCGGGGTACCGCGGGGAGATCAAGGTGAGCGTGGTGAACCTGGACCCCAGCGACGCGGTGACCTTCCGCCGCGGGGACCGGATCGCCCAGCTCGTGGTCCAGCGGGTCGAGCGCGCGCGCTTCCACGAGGTCGAGACTCTGCCCGGCTCGGCACGCGCCGAGGGCGGGTTCGGTTCCACCGGGGGCATGCTTGACGCGCCGCCTGCAGGAGGGGAGTGACGATGTTCCGTCGACGCAAGAACGAGGACGATGTAGCTGACGACTTGGCTGACGACTTGGCTGACGACTCGGGTGACGACCTGGGCGATGACCTGACCGACGAGGTCACCGACGACCTGACCGACGAGCAGACTGACGACACCGGCGACGACAGCTCGCCGAGCCGGGACGACGAGGGGCCCGCGGACCCCGGGCTTCCGCAGGGTCCCTGGGACGTCGAGGACGCGCCAGACGACGGGATCACCCGGCTCGACCTGGGCAGCATGCGCATCCCCGGGCTGCCCGGCATGGAGATCCAGGTCAACCTGGACGAGGCCGGCGGCTCGGTCGTCGCGGTGACCGCGGTGATGGGGCCGTCGTCCCTCCAGCTCCAGGCCTTTGCCGCCCCGCGGCGGGAGGGGATCTGGGGCGAGGTACGTCGCGAGCTCGCGGCCGAGATCACCCGCGACGGCGGGCTCGCTGACGCCGAGGACAGCCCGACCGGTCCGTCGCTGCGTGCCAAGATCCCGTTCCCGCAGCCGAACGGGGCCACCGCGCTGGCGCCGGTACGTTTCATCGGTACCGACGGCCCGCGCTGGTTCCTTCGCGGCGTGCTGACCGGTCCAGCAGCCACCGAACCTGCTGCGGCCGAGCCGCTGCTCGGCGTCTTCACCGGGACCGTCGTCGTACGCGGCAGCGAGGCGCACGCACCTCGGGAGCCGCTGCTGCTACGCCTGCCGGTGAACCCGGCCGACGCTGCTGCCGAGGACGGCTCCGGCGTTGACTCGCAGGGTCGCCCGATGGACCGCGACCCGCTGGACATCAGCGGCACGGGCCAGCAGATCACCGAGATCCGCTAGTCACGGCCGTGCCGGCCCCGCCAGGTCCAGGCTCGCTCCGGATCTACCTCGGGGCCGCTCCGGGCGTCGGCAAGACGTACGCCATGCTCGGTGAGGGGCACCGCCGGATGGCGCGGGGGACCGACGTCGTGGTCGGGCTCGTGGAGGACCACGGCCGGGTCCACACGGCCGAGCAGGTCGCCGGCCTCGAGGTCGTCCCGCGCCGGGAGTACGGCCGCTCGGGGTCGACCTTCACCGACCTGGACCTCGATGCGGTGCTGGCCAGGGCGCCGGCGTCCGTGCTGATCGACGAGCTGGCCCACGCGAACCCGCCCGGCTCGCGGCACAGCCAGCGCTGGCAGGACGTCGAGGAGCTGCTGGCCGCTGGGATCGAGGTGATCTCGACCCTTAACGTGCAGCAGCTGGAGTCGCTGTCGGACGCGGTGACTGCGATCACCGGGATGCGGCCCGAGGAGACGGTGCCTGACGAGTTCGTCCGGCGGGCCGACCAGATCGAGCTGGTGGACATGTCCCCGGAGGCGCTGCGGCGCCGGCTGGCCCACGGCAACGTGTACGGACCGGAGCAGGTCGACGCGGCCCTCGCCAGCTATTTCCGGCTGGGCAACCTCACGGCGCTGCGCGAGCTCGCCCTGCTCTGGCTCGCCGACCGGGTGGACGAAGGGCTGGCCCGCTACCGGTCCGAGCACGGCATCGCCAGCACCTGGGCCGCCCGCGAGCGCATCGTGGTAGCGGTCACCGGGGACGAGCACAGCGAAGCGCTGATCCGGCGGGGCGCCCGGATCGCCGGCCGGGCCAGTGGCGGGGACCTGCTGGCCGTCTACGTGGCCCGCTCTGACGGCGTCGCCGCCAGCCCGGCCCCCGACCTCGAGCCCGAGCGGGTGCTGGTGGAGAGCCTGGGCGGGTCGTTCCACACGGTGCTCGGCGCGAGCGTCGCGGAGGCTGTGCTGGGCTTCGCCCGCGGGGTCAATGCCACCCAGCTCGTGCTCGGGGCGAGCCGGTCGCGGCGGCTGCGCAGGCTGCTCGGGCCTGACCTGGTGACCGAGATCGTCCGTGGCTCGGGGGACATCGACGTGCTGCTGGTGAACCAGTCGGCTCCGGTGGCGGCGCAGGTCCGGTCGCGCACCTACCGCCAGCTGGACACCCGCCGGCTGGTGGCCGGGAGCGTGGTCGGCGTGGCCGGGCCGTTCGCCCTGGTCGGGGTGCTGACGATGCTCGGCTCCCGGCTGTCGCTGCCCAGCCAGCTACTGCTCTCGCTGGCCCTGACCGTCGGCGTCGCTCTGGTCGGCGGCCGGTGGCCGGCCCTGGTCAGCGCGGTGCTCGGGAGCCTGCTGATCAACTACTTCTTCACTCCGCCAGTGCACACGTTCAGCATCGAGCGGGGCGAGAACGCGCTGGCCCTGGTCATCTTCGTCGGTGTCGCCGTCGCCGTGGCGAGCGTCGTCGACCTGGCCGCGCGACGCAGCGCCGAGGCTCGGCACAGCCAGGCGGAGGCGGCCACCTTGAGCATGCTGGCGGGCAGTGCGCTGCGCGGCGGCGACGGCGTCGAGTCCCTGCTGGAACGGCTTCGTACGACCTTCGGGATGACGTCGGCGGAGCTGGTGGAGCGCGCCGACGACCGGGCACCGTGGGAGGTGGTCGCCAGGGCCGGGCCGGTCGACGGTGCAGGTGAGGGCGCCGCACTCGAGGCGCCGGTCTCGTCCGACCTGAGCGTGCTGCTGCACGGGCACCCGCTCCCGGCAGACGACCAGCGGGTGGTCCAGGCGTACGCCGCGCACATCGGTGTCGTCCTGCAGCGCGAGCGCCTGACCGCCCGGGCGCTGGAGGCCCAGCGGCTCGAGGAGGGCAGCGCGATCCGTACCGCACTGCTCGCCGCGGTCTCGCACGACCTGCGGACACCGCTCGCCGGGGTGAAGGCCGCAGTCAGCAGCCTGCGGCAGCAGGATGTGGAGTGGAGCCGGGAGGACGAAGCCGCCCTGCTGGCCACCATCGAGGAGTCGGCCGACCGTCTGGACGCGCTCGTGGCCAACCTGCTCGACATGAGCCGCTTGCAGATGGGGTCGGTCCAGCCGCACCTGCGCGCGGTCGCGCTCGACGAGATCGTGCCACCGGCCCTGGTCGGGGTGGACCCGTCGGCCCAGCTGGTGGTGACCGTTCCCGAATCGCTTCCGCTGGTGACCGGGGACGCCGGGCTGCTCGAGCGGGTGGTCGCCAACCTGGTCGAGAACGCCGTCCGGCACGGCGGCCTCGAGACGCCGGTCGTGGTGGCGGCCAGCGTCCTGGGTGACCAGGTCGAGCTTCGAGTGGTCGACCGCGGCCCCGGGGTCGCTGATGCGGCGAAGGAGACGATGTTCGCGCCATTCCAGCGGCTCGGTGACGCGCCGGCCGGGGCTGGGGTGGGGCTGGGTCTGGCCGTCGCCCGGGGCTTCACCGAGGCGACCGGGGGCCGGCTGTGGGCCGAGGACACTCCCGGCGGTGGGCTGACGATGGTCCTGTCGCTGCCTGTCTTGCCCCTGCCAGCGCATGATGTGCGAGCGCACGATCTCGACGCTGAGGAGGGAGCGACGTGACCCGGGTCCTCGTGGTCGACGACGAGCCGCAGATCGCCCGCGCGCTGGCCATCAACCTGCGGGCGCGGCACTACGAGGTCGACGTCGCGCCCAACGGCCGGACCGCACTGGCTCTGGCGGCCGAGCGACTGCCGGACGTCGTCGTCCTGGACCTCGGGCTGCCCGACCTCGACGGCTTCGAGGTGATCCGCGGGCTTCGCGGCTGGTCGCAGGTGCCGATCCTGGTGCTGTCCGCGCGGCAGGACTCCTCCGACAAGGTCGAGGCGCTCGACCTCGGCGCCGACGACTACGTGACGAAGCCGTTCGGGATGGACGAGCTGCTCGCGCGGCTGCGTGCTGCGGTCCGGCGCGGGGCCCCCGGCGAGGACCTGCCGGTCGTGACGACCGCCGACTTCACGGTCGACCTCGCCGCCAAGCGGGTGACCCGGGACGACGCCGACATTCGGCTGACGCCGACCGAGTGGCACCTGCTCGAGCTCCTCGTCCGCAACAGCGGCCGGCTGGTGACCCAGCGCCAGCTGTTGCACGAGGTCTGGGGCCCGGCGTACCAGCGGGAGACGAACTACCTGCGCGTCTACCTGGCCCAGCTGCGCCGCAAGCTCGAGCCCGACCCGTCGCGGCCGCGCTACCTGGTCACCGAGCCGGGGATGGGCTACCGGTTCGAGCCCTGATCCACCCGGCGACTGCGGCGTCGCCCAGGTCGCGAGCGCCGGTGACGCGGTCAAGGACGGTCAGCGTCGCAGCGGGCAGCAAGGCGGCCCAGCTGCGGGCAACCTGGACCGGGTGGTACGGGTCGCCCGTGACGGCCACCAGCGATGTCGCAACGGTCAGCCTGGCAAGCTCGGCGCGGCCGGGACCTGGCGAGCGTGCCGTGGCCAGCAAGGCGGCCACCAGGACCTCGAGCGGGTACGTCGGCCAGGCTCGCGCGAGCTCAGCGCCTACCCAGCCCTGATCGGCCAGCGGTCCAAGGACGGAGTCGACCCCGTGCTCCGCGACTTCGGTGGCGGCCCGGGCCGACAGCGCGGCGACGGCTCCCGCCGGCCCGGTCCAGGCCGGCAGGACGAGGAGGGCACCGGTCAGCCAAGGCCGGGTCGCGGCGACGCGGACCGCCGCGTGCGCACCGAGGGAGACGCCGCCGACCAGGCTGGCGCCACGGTCGTCGACCAGGGCGGCCAGCCGGTCGGCGACCACCTCGACGTCGCCGCTGCGGTCGTCGAAGGCGACGAGGTCGACCCCCGCTCGGGTCAGCGGTTCAGCGAAGGCCCGCGCCACGAAGTCCGCGGTCGACCCGGAGCCGTGCGCGACGACGGCGACCGGTCGTGGAGCAGCTGGCACGGCGCGATGCTCCCACGTGACCGGCCGCCCCGTACCGGTCGTTGCACGCACGGACTTGCTGTCGTGGTTAGCCTTGTCCTATGACCGAGCATGCCCGGACGAGTCCAGCTGCCCAGAGCGCTCAGGCTGTACAGCCGGCTGGCGGGCGCAGCGTCTTCCGTCGGGCGCTCGACCGGCTGACCACCACGAGCGAGGAGCTCGAGGCCCGCGACCTGCTCGAGGAGAGCATCGATCGCGGCTCCACCCCGGTGATGCGCTGCACATCCGGTGAGCGGGTCTCGGTGTCGGGGACGATCCGGGCGCTGACCCTGCGGCCCGTCGGCGGCGTGCCGGCCCTCGAAGCGGAGCTCTTCGACGGCAGCGGGACGCTCACGCTCATCTGGCTCGGGCGGCGCCGGATCCCCGGGATCGACCCAGGCCGGAGCCTGTCGGTGCACGGGCGGCTGACCCGTCAGAACGGCCGGGCCGTGATGTTCAACCCGGCGTACGAGCTGCGTACGTGACGGATCCGGTCGCAGGATCCGCAGAGTCGGCGCCGGTCGACCGGGTGGCCGCGTTCGTCGAGGAGTACGACCTCAAAGCCGCTGTCGGGGGATTCCGCGGGCTGATCGACAGCGGACTCGCCTCGACCGCGTTCGTCGCCGTGTACGCCCTCGCCGGCCACCGGCTCGTCCCGTCGTTGTGGGCAGCCCTTGCCGTCACCGTCGTCCTGGTGGTCCTGCGCATCGTTCGCAAGGAGCCGCTGCGGCAGGCGCTCAGCGGCGTGCTCGCGGTCGGCCTCAGCGCGCTGATCGCGCTGGCCACCGGGCGGGCGGCCAACTTCTTCGTGGTCGGCATCGTCGTGCAGATCGTGTACGCCATGGCGTACCTGGTCTCGCTCGTCGCGGGATGGCCGTTGATGGGCGTGATCGTGGGGCCGCTGACCGGAGAGGGGATGGCCTGGCGCGGTGACCCGGCGCGTCGGCGGGCGTACTGGTGGTGCAGCTGGATCTGGTTCGCCGTGTTCGGGGTCCGCACTGCCGTGCAGCTGCCGCTCTACCTCAGCAACAAGGTCGTCACCCTCGGGGTCGCGAAGATCGCGATGGGCTGGCCGCTCTTCGCCCTCGCCGGGCTGGCGTCCTGGCTGATCCTGCGCCGGGTCCCGCCGGCGATCCCCGTCACCGGCTCAGTGGAGGTTGATCAGCCAGCGGAGGTTGATCAGCCAGCGGAGCTCAGAACTGATGCGGACTGAGCATCTCCTGCAGCGCGTCCTCGGCCTCGGCCACCGCGACGAAGAGCAGCTCGTCGCCTGACTCGATCGGGTCGTCCGAGCTCGGCGCGATCACCCGGCCGTCCCGCAGGATCGCGACCAGGGCGACGTCCTCCGGCCACTGCACCTCGCCGACCCGTTTGCCGATGTACGGCGACGACGCCGGCAGCGTCAGCTCGACCAGGTTGGCATCGCCCTGGCGGAACGTGAAGAGCCGGACCAGGTCGCCGACGCTCACCGCCTCCTCGACCAGGGCCGACAGCATGCGCGGGGTCGACACCGCGACGTCGACGCCCCAGGACTCGTTGAACATCCACTCGTTCTTGGGGTGGTTGCCCCGGGCGACCACCCGCGGCACGCCGTACTCGGTCTTGGCCAGCAGCGAGACGACCAGGTTGACCTTGTCGTCGCCGGTGGCAGCGATCACCACCTGGCAGCTCGACAGGTCGGCCTTCTCCAGCACCGCCAGCTCGCACGCGTCGGCGACCAGCCACTGCGCGCCCGGGATGCTGTCGGGGCGGACCGAGTCGGGGTCCTTGTCGACGAGCATCACCTCGTGGCCGTTCTCGGTGAGCTCGGCCGCGATGGAGCGCCCGACCTTGCCTGCTCCAGCGATGGCGACCCTCATCCGTGCTCCACAGTCGGTGGTGCCTTGTCGAGGATCTGCGCGATCGCGCCCAGCTCGGTCTCCCTGGCCAGGACATGCACCAGATCACCCTCCTGCAGGACGGTCTCGGGGCCGGGCAGCATGCCCTCGCCGAGCCGGGTGACGAAGGCGACACGAGCGCTCGTCGTGCTCTCGACCCGGGTCAGCAGCTGCCCGATCCAGGCGGGGGAGACGTGGACCTCGGCCAGCTGGATCGTGCCGCTGGCATCGCTCCACTCGCTCTCCGCGCCCGCTGGCCGGATCCGGCGCAGCATCTGGTCGGAGGTCCAGCGGACCGTGGCGACGGTCGAGATGCCGAGCCGCTGGTAGACCTCGGCCCGACGGGGGTCGTAGATGCGAGCGACCACGTTCTCGACCCCGAACGTCTCCCGGGCCACCCGGGCCGCGACGATGTTGGAGTTGTCACCGCTGGAGACCGCCGCGAACGCGGACGCCTGCTCGATGCCCGCCTCGACGAGGACCTCACGGTCGAAGCCGACGCCGGTCACCGTACGGCCGCCGAACGAGGCCGGCAGCCGGCGGAAGGCGGTCGCCTCCTGGTCGATGACCGCCACCGAGGCGCCCTGGGCGTCCAGCGTCTCGGCCAGCGTCGAGCCGACGCGTCCACAGCCCATGATCACAACATGCACGGCCGCTAGCGTGCCACACCCGGGACTGCCCACGCGTACGGACCCGGGGCCCGGGCCTCTACCATCGACCTCCGTGGTCAACTTCGCAGGTCTGGGCAAACGCTTCATCCTCGGGCGAGCCATGCGCTCGGACCGGCTCGGTGAGACGCTCCTGCCGAAGCGGATCGCGCTCCCGGTGTTCGCGAGCGACGCGCTCTCCTCGGTCGCGTACGCGACGCAGGAGATCCTCATCGTGCTGGCCCTCGGGGGCACTGCCTTCCTGCACCTGACCTGGTACGCGGCCCTCGGCGTGGTCACCGTGATGGCCACCGTGGTGGCGGCGTACCGGCAGAACGTGCACGCCTACCCCAGCGGCGGCGGGGACTACGAGGTGGCGAACACCAACCTCGGCCGCAAGTTCGGCCTGGTCGTCGCGGCCGCGCTGCTCGTGGACTACGTGCTGACCGTCGCGGTCTCGACGTCGGCCGGGGTGGAGAACCTCGCCTCGACGCCGCTGTTCTCCTGGATGGCAGGCAACCGGGTGTCGGCGACCCTGGCCGTCGTCGTGATCATCGTGCTCCTCAACCTGCGCGGGATCCGCGAGTCGGGGAAAGCCTTCGCCGTCCCGACCTACGCCTTCATGTTCGGGATCATCGCGATGATCGCCGTCGGCCTGTTCCGGCTCGCCACCGGCGCGCACCTGCAGGCGGCCACCGCTTCGTACGGGATCAAGCCTGAGCTGCACAACCTGGGGACGGCCGCCGTCATGTTCCTCGGTCTGCGTGCGTTCGCCTCGGGCTGTACGGCGCTGACCGGCGTCGAGGCGATCAGCAACGGCGTGCCGGCGTTCCGTACCCCGAAGTCCAAGAACGCGGCGAGCACGTTGGCGCTGATGGGCGGGATCGCGGTCACGATGTTCGTCGGCGTCACTTTCTTGGCGATCAAGTTCGGCGTGCGGATCACCGAGAACAACGACACGCTCACCGGCTTCACCGGCAAGACCCAGGACACCGTCATCGCCCAGATCGGCAAGGTCGTCTTCAACGGCGACAACAACCTGCCGTTCTACTTCGTGCAGCTGGTGACCGCGCTGATCCTGGTGCTGGCGGCGAACACGGCGTTCAACGGGTTCCCGGTGCTGGCCTCGATCCTGGCCCAGGACCGGTACATGCCACGGCAGATGCACAACCGCGGCGACCGGCTGGTGTTCAGCAACGGCATCGTGCTGCTGGCCTTCTTCGCTTGCGTGCTCATCTATGCGTTCCAGGCCCAGTCGACCAAGCTGATCCAGCTCTACATCGTGGGCGTGTTCGTCTCGTTCACCCTCAGCCAGGCCGGGATGGTGCGGCACTGGAAGCGGCTGCTGGCCACCCAGACCGACCCGGCCGAGCGCCGCAAGACCATGCGCCGTCGTGGGATCAGCGCGTTCGCCTTCGTGACGACCGGCATCGTGCTCCTCGTTGTCCTCGTGACCAAGTTCCTGTCCGGTGCCTGGATCGCGATCGTCGCGATGACCCTGCTGTGGTTCCTGATGCGCGGGATCCACAACCACTACCAGAGCGTCTCGGACGAGCTGGTGGCCGCCGACGACGCCACGATGCTGCCAGCCCGGGTGCACACGATCGTGCTGGTGTCGAAGATCCACAAGCCGACCCTGCAGGCCCTGGCGTACGCCAGAGCGACCCGGCCGTCGACGCTGGAGGCGTTGACGGTCGCGATCGACCCGGAGGAGGCCAGGGCCTTGCAGGAGGACTGGGAGCGACGCAAGATCCCGGTGCCGCTGAAGGTGCTGGACTCCCCGTTCCGCGAGATCACCAAGCCGGTCGTGGACTACGTGCAGAGCCTGCGCAGCGCCAGCCCGCGCGACCTGGTCACCGTGTTCATCCCGGAGTACGTGGTGGGCAAGTGGTGGGAGCAGCTGCTTCACAACCAGAGCGCGCTGCGGTTGCGTACCAGGCTGCGGTTCACCAGCGGCGTCGTCGTGACCAGCGTCCCGTACCTGCTGGCCTCCGGCGAGGCGGCGCGGGAGGCGGACGCCGCGGGGACCGACTCGCTGCTGACCCTGCTGCGTCAGGAGACCGGCAGCACTGCGGTCCCGGAGGACCCGGCGCCCACCCCGAGCGTCCGGTGACGCAGGCCGGGTCGCAGGTCGGGTCGCAGGTCGGGTCGCAGGTCGAGCTCGAGATCGGTGCGGTGGCGCACGGCGGCCACTGCGTCGCGCGGCACGAGGGCCGGGTGGTCTTCGTGCGGCACGCACTGCCCGGGGAGCGGGTACGTGCGGTGATCACCGACGGCGCCGACGACGCGCGGTTCCTTCGCGCGGACGCGGTCGAGGTGCTGGTGGCCGCGCCCGACCGGGTCGAGCCGCCCTGCGAGCACGCTCGACCCGGCGGGTGCGGCGGCTGCGACTTCCAGCATGCCGCGCTGCCGGCTCAGCGGGCGCTGAAGGGCGCTGTCGTACGCGAGCAGCTGTCCAGGCTGGGCGGGCTCAGCGTGGCTGCCCTGAATGCCCTGGGCTGTGTCGTGGAGCCGGTGGCGGGGGATCGCGAGGGGCTGGGGTGGCGTACCCGGGTGCGCTTCGCGGTCGACGCGCAGGGCCAGGCCGGCCTGCGGCGGCACCGCTCGCACGACGTGGTCCCGCTCGAGCGCTGCCCGATCGCCTGGGATGCGATCAACGACCCGGCGAACGGCCTCCTGGCACAGACCTGGCCCGGGCGCAGCGAACTCGCCGTCGCGGTGTCGACGTCGTCCGGCGAGCAGGTCGTCCTCGCCGACGGGGAGCCGCTGGGCCGCTCCCGGCTGACCGAGCGAGCGGCCGGGCGCGACTGGCGGGTCACCGGGGCCGGCTTCTGGCAGGTGCACCCGGGAGCGGCCGCCGCCCTGGTGTCTGCGGTGCGCGAGGCGCTGGCGCCGGCTGCGGGGGAGCACCTGCTGGACCTGTACGCCGGGGTCGGGCTCTTCGCCGGGGCGCTGGCACCGGACCTGGGCGCCGACGGCCGGGTCGACGCCGTCGAGGCGGACGAGACCGCAGTGAAGGACGCCCGCCGCAACCTGCACGACCTGCGTACGGTCCGGCTGGTGCACGCCCGGGTGGACAGCTGGCTGCGCGGCCCCGACGCCACGAGCTGCGACCTGGTCGTCCTTGATCCGCCGCGTACCGGGGCCGGCAAGACTGTCGTGGCACGGCTGGCGGCGCTGGGCCCGCGGGCCATCGCGTACGTCGCCTGCGACCCGGCCTCGCTGGCCCGCGACGTCGGCATCTTCGCCGGGCTGGGGTACGAGCTGGCCGGGCTCCGGGCCTTCGACCTCTTCCCGATGACCCACCACGTCGAGTGCGTGGCACTCCTGCGCCCCACCCGCTAACCCGCCGCTGACCCGCCGCTGACCCGCCGCTGATCGCCGCCAACCCGGGTCTCGCTCGTTGATCATGGAGCAGTTGCTCTTGTGGATCAAGAAAATGGGGCAGCTAGTCCATGATCAACGGGGGATTGGGTTGGAAAGTCTCTTGACATCGAGATACTTGCGGACGAGATAATGACCCTGCCCGCTGCTGGCGGCGGGGCTGGGGCAGGATGACCACGAGTGCGCTGGATCCGTGCGGTGCGAGGAGTCTGCGATGAGCGTCAACAGCTTCGACAGCCGGGGTTCGCTGCAGGTCGGCGACGCCTCCTTCCAGATCTTCCGGCTGGCCGCCGTCGAGGGCTCGGCCCGGTTGCCGTTCAGCCTCAAGGTCCTGCTCGAGAACCTGCTGCGTACGGAGGACGGCCGCAGCATCACCGCGGAGCAGATCAGCGCGCTCGGCCGCTGGGACCCGTCCGCCGAGCCGGACACCGAGATCCAGTTCACCCCGGCGCGGGTGATCATGCAGGACTTCACCGGCGTGCCGTGCGTCGTCGACCTGGCGACGATGCGCGAGGCGGTGCGCGACCTCGGCGGCGACCCGAGCAAGATCAACCCGCTGGCCCCCGCCGAGCTGGTCATCGACCACTCGGTCATCGCCGACGTGTTCGGCCGGGCCGACGCGTTCCAGCGCAACACCGACATCGAGTACGGGCGCAACCGCGAGCGCTACCAGTTCCTGCGCTGGGGGCAGACGGCGTTCGACGAGTTCAAGGTGGTCCCGCCCGGGACCGGGATCGTCCACCAGGTCAACATCGAGCACCTCGCCCGGGTGGTCATGGTGCGTGGCGGTCAGGCGTATCCGGACACCTGCGTCGGGACCGACTCGCACACCACGATGGTGAACGGTCTGGGCGTCCTCGGCTGGGGCGTCGGCGGGATCGAGGCCGAGGCCGCCATGCTGGGTCAGCCGGTGTCGATGCTCATCCCGCGCGTTGTCGGCTTCAAGCTCGCCGGCAACCTGCCCGAGGGCGTGACCGCGACCGACCTGGTGCTGACGATCACTGAGATGCTGCGCGCCCACGGGGTCGTCGGCAAGTTCGTCGAGTTCTACGGTGACGGCGTCGGTGCGGTCCCGCTGGCCAACCGGGCGACCATCGGCAACATGAGCCCCGAGTTCGGCTCCACCTGCGCGATCTTCCCGGTCGACGCCGAGACGCTGCGCTACCTGCGGCTCACCGGTCGCCCGGCGGACCAGGTCGCCCTCGTCGAGGCGTACTCGAAGGAGCAGGGGCTGTGGCACGACCCGGCCGCAGAGCCGGTGTACTCGGAGTACATCGAGCTCGACCTGGGCTCGATCGTCCCGTCGCTGGCCGGGCCGAAGCGGCCGCAGGACCGGGTGGCGCTGTCTGCTGCCAAGGCCGGCTTCCGTGAGGTGCTCAGCGCGTACGTCAACGGGGACGTACCCGCGCCGGATGCCGAGCTGGACCGTCCCAGCCGGCCCACCAAGGTGACCCTCGACGATGGCACGGTCTGCGAGATCGACCACGGCGCGGTGGTCATCGCGGCGATCACGTCGTGCACCAACACGTCCAACCCGTCGGTGATGCTCGGTGCCGCTCTGCTCGCGAAGAAGGCCGTCGAGCGCGGGCTGTCGAGCAAGCCCTGGGTGAAGACCACGCTGGCGCCCGGCTCCAAGGTGGTCATGGACTACTACGAGCGGGCCGGCCTGATCCCGTACCTGGACAAGCTCGGCTTCAACCTCGTCGGCTACGGCTGCACGACCTGCATCGGCAACTCAGGGCCGCTGCCCGAGCCGGTGTCCGCCGCGGTCAACGCCAGCGACCTCGCCGTGGTGTCCGTGCTGTCCGGCAACCGGAACTTCGAGGGCCGGATCAACCCCGACGTCAAGATGAACTACCTCGCGTCGCCGCCGCTCGTCGTGGCGTACGCCATCGCCGGCACGATGGACATGGACATCACGACCGAGCCGCTGGGCACCGACCACGACGGCAAACCCGTGTACCTGGCGGACATCTGGCCGACCGACGCCGAGATAGAGGCCGTGATCGAGACCGCGATCGCGTCCGAGATGTACACCCGCGACTACGCGGACGTCTTCGCCGGCGACGAGCGCTGGACCTCCCTCCCGACGCCGACCGGTGACACCTTCGAGTGGGACGCCACCTCGACGTACGTCCGCAAGCCGCCGTACTTCGACGGGATGCAGCGCGAGCCGGCCGCCCTCACCGACATCACCGGCGCCCGCGCGCTCGCGGTGCTCGGCGACTCGGTGACGACCGACCACATCAG
>JANYIP010000228.1 GCA_025361995.1 Streptomycetales bacterium
GGCGCGGGGGTTGGGGGGCGGTCGGGAATGGGACGATCGGGGGTGTGACGACGCGGGTGGTGGCTGCGACCAGCGACCTCGCGCTGTCGGACCTTGTGCTCGGGCTCGGGTCGTCCCACCCCTCCACGCACGGGCCGCTGCGACTGGCGCTCACCCTGGACGGCGACCGCATCGTCACCGCGGACCCGATCGTCGGCTACCTGCACCGCGGCGCAGAGAAGCTCTTCGAGGTACGCGACTACCGCCAGATCATCGTGCTGGCCAACCGGCACGACTGGCTGTCCGCCTTCGCCAACGAGCTCGGCGTCGTACTCGCGGTCGAGCGGATGCTGGGCATGGAGGTGCCGGTCCGGGCGGTCTGGATCCGCACGCTGCTCGCCGAGCTGAACCGCGTCCTGTCCCACCTGATGTTCCTAGGGGCCTTCCCGCGCGTAGGCGGTGCACAAGCGCCGATGGCGCTGGCGCTGCGCGAGCGCGAGGCGGTCCAGACCGTGATGGAAGAGGTGTCCGGCGGCCGGATGCACTACATGTTCAACCGGGTCGGCGGCCTCAAGGAGGACCTCCCTGCGGGCTGGGTCGGTCGGGTACGGACGACGGCGGCTGACGTCCGTACCCGGTTGCCCGAGCTCGACGCGAACCTGGCCGGCGACGAGCAGCTGGCCAGGCGCACCCGCGGGGTCGGCACCCTGTCCGCCGCGCAGGTCCTCGCGTACGGCGTCAGCGGGCCGCCCGCCCGCGCGTCCGGCGTCGGGATGGACCTGCGCCTGGACGAGCCGTACCTGGTGTACGCGGACCTCGCCGCGAGCGGTGCGCTGCGGCGGGTCGTCCGTACCGAGGGAGACGCCCTGGCCCGGATCGAGGTGCTCGTGGAGCAGGTCGCGGTCAGCCTCGACCTGATCGACGGCTGCCTCGACGCGCTGGCCGAGCTGCCCCCCGGACCGGTCAACCTCAAGCTGCCCAAGGTGGTCAAGGCCCCGGAGGGCCACACTTATGCCTGGACCGAGAGCCCGTTGGGGATCAACGGCTACTACCTGGTCTCGCGCGGCGAGAAGACACCGTGGCGGCTCAAGCTGAGGTCCGCGTCGTTCAACAACGTGCAGGTCCTCACCGAGATCCTGCCGGGGCAGCGGCTCGACGACCTGGCCACGATCCTGGCGTCGATGTTCTTCGTCGTCGGTGACCTAGATAAGTAGAGGCAAGTCGAGACAAGCAGAGCTCAGGCGTCCGTGCTCTCCGCCGGCGCGAACAGCACGACCACCGTCAGGTCCTCGGTCACGTCGAGGAAGCGGTGCACCTCAAGGGCCGGTACGAACAACGCGCTGCCCGGCCCGACCTCGACCCGCGTGCCGCCCGACTCGAAGCCGGCCCGGCCGGAGATCACGACGTACACCTCGTCCTGCGCGTGCGGGGTCTGCTCGTCGAGACCGCCGGCTCGGATCGAGTACGTCCCGAGCGACATCGCCGGCACACGCAGGTGCTCGACCCAGTGAGTGTCGGCGCCGGCCGGCTCGGTGTACTCAGACGCCCGCGTCAGATCGTCCATGGCGAGGCCTCAGGCCGGTCGAGCGAAATGCGTCCAGCTGCCCATCGGCTCGTCGTCGACCTGCTCGGCCTCGTCGGTCGGCGGAGTCGTGAGGTCCAGGATCCGCATCGACAGCGCGGCACCGGGGGTGTTGTCGAGCTGGATCTCACGGACCACCCACGAGGTACCGGGGGTCTCGACCGGCGGCGGCGCGGGGACGTACTCAGGCCGGCTCGGCGCCCGCCACAGGTCACCGGCGGCCGGGACCGGGCTGGCCGCAGCGATCGCCGCCGGCCAGGGGGTGTCCTCGACCGGCGCGGCCGGGACGCTCACGACGAAGACAGGCTCCTCGACGGGGGCGGTCACCGGCGCGGGAACCTCGACGTACTCGTTGGCGGCGAAGACCCGCTGGATCAGCGGGATCTCGACCATGGTGACGGCGTCCGCGACCGCTACAGGCGCCTGCCCGACAGCAGCGACCGGCGCAACAGCCGCGGGAGCGGCCAGCGGGACGAAGGCCTCCAGCGAGGCACGCAGCCGCGAGATCTCGTCGACCAGGACCTCGACCGAGCGGCGCAGCTCGCCCTCGCGAGCCACCCCCGCCAGGACGCGGCGGTGGAGCTCCTCGCCCTCGTCACGGTTGCGCTGCTCGAGGGTGCGCAGACGGTCCTCGGTACGCGCCATCGAACGGCTCGACGTGCGCTGAGTACGCGCCATCATCAGCAGCTGGAACGAGCTCAGGACGGCGAGGCCGACCACCGAGTAGCGCAGCACGCGACTGGTCGGTTCCGCGCTCGCCAGAGCAACCGCTCCGCCGGCGACAGCGAGGGCGATGAGGGTCGCGAGACCCCCGCCCTTGGCATGGGGTTTCGAGTGACGGCCACGGCTCATGCGCGGAGCGTAATGCTGCAAACGGCACGAAAGGGTCTCTTCGGCGCGGCGCACCGGGAATCACTACCGAACGTGTTTTTGCGACTACCTGGAGTGCCGATTGGCGGCGCTGCCAGCCGGCGCTCCCTCAGCGGTCGTCATCGCGCTCAGGGGGCAGCCGACAGGTCCGCTCGAGCACGATCCCACCGGCCACGAGGACCCCGCCGGCCAGCACGCACAGCCCCGACACGATCGCGATGTGCCGGCGGTAGTCGATGGTGAGGTCCGACAGGGCCAGCGCGAGAAACCCGCCGTACGCCCCCACGAACAGGGCGCCGGCCCGCGACGATGCCAGCGACAGGACGGCGAACCTGGCTGCCACCAGGGGTTCGAGCGGCTTGTGGCCGTCCTTGTGCCGGATCCGCGGGCGCAGCAGGATCGTCGAGAGCAGGACCACTGCACCGAAGACGGCGATCACCACCGCGGTGGGCCACGGCACCTCGGGCAAGGCGCCGAGGCCGCTGGTCCAGGCCCGGAGCAGTCCCCAGCTCAGCAGGCCGGAGATGGCCGCGATGGCGACCAGCAGCCGCCAGGTGGTCGCCTTCACGTCAGCCGTACCGCAGCACGGTCCTGCACGTCGAGCCGCTGGAGAAGCTGAGCCACAGTCCCCAGCCCAGGTACGTCGAACGAGGGGTCCACGTCGGCCCACGGCACCAGCACGAACGCCCGCTCGTACGCCCTCGGGTGCGGCAGCGTCAGGGCAGGGTCGGTGCTGACGAGGTCCCCGTACGCCAGCAGGTCGAGGTCGAGGGTCCGCGGTCCCCACCGCACCTCACGGACCCGCCCGTGCGCGTCCTCGATGCCGTGCAACGCCGCGAGCAGCTCACCTGCCGGCAGTGCTGTCTCGACCACCAGCACCGCGTTGAGGAAAGCGGGCTGCCCCGGCGGGCCCCCGACCGGGTTGGTCTCGAAGAACGATGACAGCGCCACCAGATCGACCCCGGCCTGCACGCCGAGTTCAGCGGCGGCCGACGACAAAGTGGTCGCACGCTGACCCAGGTTGGCCCCGAGCGCGACAGCCGCTCGGGTCACCCGCGACCCCGCACGATCGAGACGGTGACGTCCGTGAAGGGCACGGTCAACGGTGCCTGCGGCTTGTGCACCGTGACGCGTACCGAGTCGACCCGGGGGTCCACCAGGCAGGCGTCCGCGATCCGCTGGACCAGCGTCTCGATCAGCCGTACCGGCTCGCCCTCGACGACCGCGAGCACTGCCGCCCCGATCGCGCCGTAGTCGACGGTGTCCGCCAGGTCGTCCGACGCGGCGGCAGGGGCGGTGTCGAAGGTCAGCTCCACGTCGACCACGAACTCCTGCCCGGCAGCCCGCTCGAAGTCGAACCAGCCGTGCCGCCCTGTCCCGCGCAGCCCGCGCAGGGTCACCACGTCGGTCGTCATACGTCCTCGTCCGAGGTGTCGTCGGAGCTGTCAGACCTGGTGTCCGCGTCACCAGCGTCGGTGTCGTCGGTGTCGTCGGCGTCGTCGGCCGCCAGCACCGGCGACGCGTGGTGCAGCCAGGCCCGCCACCCCTGCGGTGTACGCCGGAAGACGTTGGTGGCGACCACCCGGCCGCCGGTCATCTCGGCCGTCCCGTCGGCCGGCCCGGCGTCCAGCCCGGTCAAGATGTTCTCCTGGCAGCTGACCACGCCCACGTCGTCGACCACCCATGAGCGCACGTCGGTCAGGAAGAACTGGATGTAGATGGTGTTGGCCATGATCAGGGCCCAGGCCCGCAGGACCTGGCCTCGACCCACCACCGCCGGCCAGCCGGGGTGCACGCAGACCGACGACTCCGCGGCCTCCCCGTCGACCCAGAGCGTCGACATCGCCTCGAAGTCAGTGGACTCCACCGCGGCGTAGAGGGCCACGTTGGCAGCTTCCAGCGCGTCGAGGTCGGCGCGGGCCCAGAGGTCGGACCGCTGCGGCTCCGTCATTGCGACGCCCCACCAGCGGCACGCCAGGCAGCGGCCACCAGGACCGCATCCCGCGAGGGCGCCGGCTCGTGCACCCGGACGCACCAGGCGCCTGCCGCGGCAGCCAGCGCACTGGTCGCCGCCGTTGCCGGGTCACGGTCGTCGGGGCCGGCCGGGTCGCCGGCAGCGTCGAGGAGCTCGCCGAGGAAGCGCTTGCGCGAGGCACCGACCAGCAGCGGGCGACCGAGCGCCTCGAGCTCGCGCAGGTGGGCGAGCAGGGACCAGTTGTGCGAGCCGTCCTTCGCAAAACCCAGACCCGGGTCGAGCACGACGTACCCCGGCTCGATGCCGGCGCTGACGGCCTCAGCGAGCCGGCGGCCCAGCTCGACACGGACGTCGCGGACCACGTCGTCGTACTCGGCGAGCGCCGCCATCTGGGCTGACGGACTCCGCCAGTGCATCACCACGTACGGCACGCGGGCGCCGGCCATCAGCGCGAGCATGGCCGGGTCCGCGAGCCCGCCGCTGACGTCGTTGACGACGACGGCGCCCGCCTCGATCGCAGCCTGCGCCACCACGGCCCGCATGGTGTCGATGCTCACCAGGACACCGTCGCTGACCAGGGCACGGACAACCGGCAGGACGCGGGCCAGCTCGTCGGCCACCGGCGTGCGGTGCGCCCCCGGCCGGGTCGACTCCCCGCCCACGTCGACGAGGTCCGCGCCGGCTGCACGCAGCGCCACCCCCCGCTCGATCGCCGCGTCGGCCGCGAGGAAGCGACCCCCGTCGCTGAACGAGTCCGGGGTGACGTTGAGCACACCCATGACCAGGCAGCGCCCCAGGTCGGCGAGCGCGGCAGGCAGGCCCGCGGGCGAGGCTGGACTGGCATCCATGCGTCCCAGCCTAGGGGGCGCCCCGGTCAACCTGTCCGGGACAGCGCACGAGCCGCGCGGTGGTCGCGGCCGCGCCAGAAGGCCAGCCGCGGGTACGTGATGAACGCCTCGGCCTCGAGGTAGGCCACCGCCACCCGCGGCAGGTCACCGACGTCCGGGTAGAGGATGAAGCGCGGCTCCCAAGCCGGCTGGAACTTCGCGTTGAACCGGTAGAGCGACTCGATCTGGGCCCACCGCGAGGCGAAGATCAGCAGCCGCCGCCACGCCCGCGTACCCGGGCTCGCACCAATCCGCTCCCCGCGGGCCAGCGAGCCGCGGAACACCGCGAAGTTCAGCGACACCCGGGTGATGCCGAGCTCGTGCGCGCGGCTCAGGGTCTCGACGATCAACAGCTCGTTGACCCCCGGGTCGGACTCCCGGTCACGGCGCATCAGGTCGAGGGAGAGCCCGTTCGGCCCCCACGGCGCGAAGGCGAGCAGCGCCCGTACCCGGCCCTCGTGACGAGCCGTCACCACCACGCAGTTGGCGTCTGCGGGGTCGCCGAACCGCCCCAGCGCCATCGAGTACCCGCGCTCGACCTCGCCCACCCGCCAGGCCGAGACGTCGCGCCGCAGCTCGTCCAGCTCCTCGGTCGGGATGTCGTGCATCCGGCGGAGCTCGCAGGTGTAGCCGGACCGCGACACCCGGTTGACCATCTGCCGCACGTTGCGCATGGAGCGGCCCTCGAGGGAGAACTCGCCCACCTCGACGATCGCCTCGTCGCCGATCTCGAGGGCGTCCAGACCGGTCTCGCGGCACCAGACCTCGGCGCCCTCCTCGCTGCAGGCCACGACAGCCGGGATCCAGGCGTGCTTCTTGGCCTCCTCGATGAAGACCTCGATCGCACCCGGCCAGGCATCCGGGTTCCCCAACGGGTCACCGCTCGCGAGCATCACCCCGGACGTCACCCGGTAGGCCACCGCGGCCTTGCCGGTCGGCGACCACACCACGCTCTTGTCCCGACGCAGCGCGAAGTAGCCGAGCGAGTCCCGCTCCCCCTCGCGATCGAGCAGGTCGCGCATCCGTTCCTGGTCGGCGGCGGACAGCAGCGGCAGCGGGCGCGGCGACCGCAGCAGCCGGAACAAGAAGGTCCCGAAGGTCACCAGACCGAGCGCCAGCAGCGCGTAGTAGACGATGTCCGCCCGTACCCCGGGCTGCTGGTCGAGCCGGCTGGGGATACCCACCAGCCCGAGCAGGACGTAGCCGACCATGCGGTAGAAGCCTTCGAGGTCGGCGAGGCGCTCCCGGAACGCGTACGCCACCAGGAGGCCCAGCACCAGGCTCAGCGGGAACAGGACCACCAGGTAGCGCAGTGCCGACCACCGGGTGTACGGGTCGCCGACGGCGTAGAACTCGCGTTGGTAGGCCACCAGCGCCACCAGCATCCCGAGCGACACCGCAGCCAGGCCGAGGTGCGGGACGGCTCCCAGGATGTGCAGGAGCACCGACATCGCCAGCAGCGCGACCGCGAGCTGCCAGGCCCGCCGCTTGCGCCGGGCCAGGCCGCCGGCCAGCAGCATGAAGCCGATGCCGACGACGAGGAGGGCCGCCACCGTGGCGTCGGAGATCGTGCCCGGCAAGATGTCGGCCAGGAAGTGCAGGTGCCGGGACAGGCGGGGGGTGACAGCGGCCCCGACGTCAAGGACGCCGATCGCCAGGCAGACCGCCCCCGTGGTCTTCGGGATCCAGGGACGCTCGGCAGACACACTGCCGTGGGCACTCTCGGCGCTTGCGGACACGGGTCAGCGACCGAGGATGAGGCTCATCGCTTCGGCTCGGGTCGCCGCGTCGCGGAGCTGCCCACGCACGGCTGAGGTGACCGTCTTGGCCCCCGGCTTGCGGATCCCACGCATCGACATGCACAGATGCTCGCACTCCACGACCACGATCACCCCGCGCGGGGTGAGCAGGCGCGTCAGCGCGTCGGCGACCTGAGTGGTCAGCCGCTCCTGCACCTGCGGTCGCTTGGCGTACACGTCGACCAGCCGGGCCAGCTTGGACAGGCCGGTGATCCGGCCCTCCAGGCTCGGGATGTACCCGACGTGGGCGACCCCGTGGAAAGGCACGAGGTGGTGCTCGCAGGTGCTGTAGATCTCGACGTCCTTGACCAGGACCATCTCGTCGTGGCCGATGTCGAACGTGGTCGTCAGGACGTCCTCGGGCTCCTGCCGCAGCCCGCTGAACACCTCGGCGTACGAGCGCGCCACCCGGGCCGGGGTGTCGATCAGGCCGTCGCGACCGGGGTCCTCGCCGACCGCGATGAGCAGCTCGCGGACCGCGGCCTCGACTCGTGCGTGGTCGAACGCAGGACGGTCTGCAGTGCCCGCTGATCTTGCACCCGTCGACCTTGTGCCGTCGGGCATGGTGATGCGGTCAACCACGACGTCAGTCCACCCGGCCGTCGTCGACCGGCGGGAGCGGGTACGCGCTCGGCTCGTGCACGCCACCGTCAGGAGCGGCGGCGTACGGGCCGGCGCCGTTGGTGGTCGAGCCGTTCGAACCGTTCGAGCCGGCGATCTCGCGCGCCGACGACACCGGCGGACGGTCGGACACGGGCCGGTGCGAGGACGAGAGCCAGACCTCGCGGGCCGGCTGCTTCTGCACCACCTGGAAGATCTGCGCGACCGCGGCCTTGTCGAGCGTCTCGCGCTCGAGCAGCTCCAGCACCAGGGTGTCCAGCACCTCGCGGTTGTTCACCAGGATCTGCCAGGCCTCGTCGTGGGCGGCCTCGATCAGCCGGCGGACCTCTTCGTCGACGATCTCGGCGATGCCCTCGGAGTAGTCCCGGATGTGGCCCATGTCGCGGCCGAGGAAGACCTCGCCCTGCTCCTGGCCCAGCCGGATCGCACCGATCCTGGCACTCATTCCGTACTGCATGACCATCGCGCGGGCCACCGCGGTCGCCTTCTCGATGTCGTTGGAGGCACCTGTCGTCGGGTCGTGGAAGACGAGCTCTTCAGCCACCCGGCCACCCAGCATGTAGGCCAACTGGTCGAGCATCTCGTTGCGCGTCGTGGAGTACTTGTCCTCCTCAGGCAGGACCATCGTGTAACCCAGGGCCCGTCCGCGCGGCAGGATCGTCACCTTGTGCACCGGATCGGTGTTGTTCAAGGACGCGGCGACCAGCGCGTGCCCACCCTCGTGGTACGCGGTGATCTTCTTCTCTTTCTCGTTCATCAGCCGGGAGCGCTTCTGCGGGCCGGCCACCACCCGGTCGATCGCCTCGTCCAGCATCAGGTTGTCGATGAGCTTGCCGCCACTGCGAGCCGTCAGCAGTGCTGCCTCGTTGAGCACGTTGGCCAGGTCGGCGCCGGTGAAACCGGGCGTTCGCTTGGCGACCGCCGAGAGGTCGACCCCCTCAGCCAGCGGCTTGCCCTTGGCGTGCACCTCGAGCACCGCCTTGCGGCCGATGATGTCGGGCGGCGACACCGCGATCTGGCGGTCGAAGCGGCCCGGACGGAGCAGAGCCGGGTCCAGGATGTCGGGACGGTTCGTGGCCGCGATGAGGATCACGCCGCCCTTGACGTCGAAGCCGTCCATCTCGACGAGCAGCTGGTTGAGGGTCTGCTCACGCTCGTCGTGGCCACCGCCGAGCCCAGCACCCCGGTGCCGGCCGACCGCGTCGATCTCGTCGACGAAGACGATCGCGGGCGCGTTGGTCTTGGCCTGCTCGAACAGGTCACGGACCCGGGAAGCACCGACGCCGACGAACATCTCGACGAAGTCCGAGCCGGAGATCGAGTAGAAGGGCACCCCGGCCTCGCCGGCGACCGCCCGGGCGAGCAGCGTCTTGCCCGTGCCGGGAGGGCCGTAGAGCAGGACACCCTTGGGGATCTTGGCTCCCACTGCCTGGAACTTCGCCGGCTCCTGCAGGAACTCCTTGATCTCCTCGAGCTCCTCGACGGCCTCGTCCACACCGGCCACGTCCGCGAAGGTGGTCTTCGGCGTGTCCTTGGTCATGAGCTTGGCGCGGGACTTGCCGAAGCTCATGACGCGCGAGCCGCCGCCCTGCATGTTGTTCATGAAGAACAGGAAGAGCACGACGATGATGGCGATG
>JANYIP010000381.1 GCA_025361995.1 Streptomycetales bacterium
TGGTACAGCAAGATGTCGGCCGCCTGCAGGATCGGATACGTGAACAGGCCCACGCTGGCCGCCGAGGACCCTTCGCGGGTGGACTTGTCCTTGAACTGGGTCATCCGGTTGGCCTCGCCGAAGCCGGTGATGCAGCCCAGCACCCAGGCCAGCTGGGCGTGCTCGGGCAGGTGGCTCTGCACGAAGAGGGTCGAGTGGCCGAAGTCGATCCCGCCGGCCAGGTACTGCGCAGCAGTCGTGCGGGTGCGGGCCCGCAGCACGGCCGGGTCGTGGCCCATCGTGATCGCATGCAGGTCGACCACGCAGAAGACGCAGTCGTGGCTCTCCTGCAGCGCCGCCCACTGGACCAGCGCGCCCAGGTAGTTGCCGAGGTGGAGCGAGTCGGCCGTGGGCTGCATGCCCGAGAACACCCGTGGGCGAGGCACCTTCGCTGGCTCTGCTGGCTCTGCTGGCTCTGCTGGCTCTGCTGGCTCTGCTGGCTCTGCTGCCTCTGCTGGCTCTGACATGTCGGTCATTCTGGCAAATCCGGGTCGGCTGTGTCGGCAGGTGGTGCCAGTTGCGCGACGCGCAACCGGGACACGCGGCGGCCGTCCTTCTCGCTCACCGTGATCCGGTGACCGGCGACCTCGACGCTCTCACCGATCCCCGGGATGTGCCCCAGCGAGGCGAGCACGTAGCCGGCGACGGTCTCATAGGGCCCTTCGGGAAGGGTGAAGCCCGCCTCGTCCTCGAAGTCGTCGAGGTTTAGCAGGCCCTCGACCTCGAGGTCACCGCCGCCGAGCCGTCGGGAGGCCTGGCTCTCGGCGTCGTACTCGTCACGGATGTCGCCGACCAGCTCCTCGACGATGTCCTCGAGGGTGACGATCCCAGCGGTGCCGCCGTACTCGTCGACGACGATCGCGAGGTGCATGCCGGCCCGGCGCAGCTCGGACAGCGCGGGCAGCACCCGCTTGGTCCCGGGCAGCTGGGCCACTTCGCGGGCCAGGTCGCCGACCCGGGCTCCGGTGGCGTGCGCCGCCGGCCCGAAGAGGTCGCGCACGTGCACGAAGCCGACGACGTCGTCGGCCCCGCCGCGGACCACCGGGTAGCGACTGTGCGGCAGGTCGGCCACGACACGTACCGCCTTCTGCACGAGCATCGACGCGTCGAGGAAGTCGACCTCGGTCCGCGGGATCATGACCTCGCGCAGCTGCCGGTCCCCCGCCGCGAAGATCTCCTCGATGAGCTCGCGCTCCTCGCGCCCGAACGACTCGTGCTCGGTCACCAGCGCGCGCAGCTCCTCGTTGCTGATCTGCTCGCGACCCGCCTTGGGGTCGCCTCCGAGGAGGCGGACGACGAAGTCGGTGGACCGCGAGAGCAACCACACCACCGGGCTCGCCAGGCTCGCGAACCGGTCGACGATCGGGGCCGCCACCAGGGCCAGCCCCTCGGCGCGCTGCAAGGCGATCCGCTTCGGCGCGAGCTCGCCGAAGACCAACGAGAAGTAGGAGATGACCAGCGTGATCGCGATCAGCGCGGTCGCGTCCGACATCCCCTGCGGGACACCCCAGCGGACGAGGACCGGCGCGAACTCGTTCGAGAGGGTGGCCGCACCGAACGCCGCCGACAAGAACCCGGCCAGCGTCACGCCGATCTGCAGGGCGGCCAGGAACCGGTTCGGGTTCCCGGCCACGCTGGCCACCCGTGCGCCCCGACGGCCGCGCCCGGCGAGCGCCTTGAGCTGGCTCTCCCGCAGCGAGACCAGGGCCATCTCGGTCGACGAGAACAGGCCGCCGACCAGGATGAAGACGAAGACCAGCGCGATCTTGGCCCAGGTGCTGCTCATCGAGCCCGATCACCGCCCGCACGGTCGAGAAGGCAGGGGAGCATGTCGATCAGCGTACGGCCCACGACTGCACCGTCCCACGCCTGCACGCGCATCCGAGCAGGACAGAATCGAACGTGACTGATCAGAATCGCTCATCCGCATGTTGACTTTTGTCCGGAAGCGGAGAAATCTGAACTCCCTCACCCGCTAGCCAACCGACCGCCCGACGCACGAGGAGCTGCTGTGCCTGACCGGTCCGCCGCCCCGTCCACCCGCTGGCCGCGCTGGGCCCGGAGCGGGCTGGCGTACGGCGGCGACTACAACCCCGAGCAGTGGCCCGAAGACGTCTGGGCCCAGGACGTCGCGCTCATGCGCGAGGCCGGGGTCAACCTGGTCAGCGTGGGCATCTTCTCCTGGGCCCTCCTCGAGCCGAAGCCCGGCGCGTACAACTTCGGCTGGCTCGACCGCGTGCTGGACCTCCTGCACGGCGGCGGCATCGCCGTCGACCTCGCCACCGCCAGCGCCTCCCCGCCGCCGTGGCTGTCCGCGGCATACCCGGAGAGCCTGCCGGTCAACCGGGCGGGCAGCACGATCTGGCCGGGTGGGCGGCAGGCGTTCTGCCCCTCGTCAGTCGCGTACCGGTCCGCCGCCGTCGCACTCACCGAGGCGCTCGCGGCCCACTACGCCGACCACCCCGCACTGGCGATGTGGCACGTCCACAACGAGTACGGCTGCCACAACGCGCACTGCTACTGCGACGTGAGCGCGGTCGCGTTCCGGCGCTGGCTGCAGGCCAGGTACGGCGACCTCGACGCGCTCAACGAGGCCTGGGGCACCGCCTTCTGGAGCCAGCACTACTACGACTGGGACGAGATCGCCCCGGCCCGGCTGACCGCGACCTTCGCCAACCCCACCCAGCTGCTGGACTTCCGCCGGTTCTCCTCCGACGAGCTGCTCGACTGCTACCGGGCCGAGCGCGACGTCCTGCACCGGGTCACCCCCGACATCGCCGTCACCACCAACTTCATGGCGCCCAACTTCAAGGAGCTCGACTACTGGGCGTGGGCCGACGAGATGGACGTCGTGTCCAACGACCACTACCTGCCCGGCTGGGAGGCCGAGCCGCACCTCGAGCTGTCGTTCGGCGCGGACCTGACCCGTGGTCTCGCCGGCGGTG
>JANYIP010000274.1 GCA_025361995.1 Streptomycetales bacterium
GCTCGGCAGCCTCGGCGGCAAGCTCCGGGCGGGGCGTTAGCGCAACGACCAGGTGGCCACCGACTTCCGGCTGTACCTGCGGGTGGCCGCCCGCGAGCTGGCCACCGCAGTGGTGGCCCTGCAGACGGCGGTCCTGGACCAGGCCGATGGACTCGTCGACGCGCCTGCACCCGGTTTCACCCACCTCCAGCACGCTCAGCCAGTCTCGTTCGGGCACGAGCTGGCCAAGCACGCGCACGCCCTGGCTCGCGACGTCGACCGCCTCCGGGACTGGGACGCGCGGGCCGCATGGTCGCCGCTGGGGGCGGGAGCGCTGGCCGGCTCCTCGCTGCCGCTGGACCCGCAGGCGGTGGCTGCCGAGCTCGGGTTCCGGGGCGCCATCGCGAACTCCATCGACGCGGTGTCCGACCGCGACTTCGCGGCCGAGTTCCTGTTCGCGGCCGCGATGGTTTCGGTGCACCTGTCCAGGCTCGGCGAGGAGGTCTGCCTGTGGACGTCGCGCGAGTTCGGCTGGGCGGCGCTGGACGACGCGTACTCGACCGGCTCGTCGATCATGCCGCAGAAGAAGAACCCGGACGTGGCCGAGCTCGCCCGTGGCAAGGCCGGCCGGGTGATCGGGTCGCTGGCCGGGCTGCTCGCCACGCTCAAGGGGCTGCCGTTCGCGTACAACCGGGACCTGCAGGAGGACAAGGAGCCGGTGTTCGACGCGATCGACACTTTGCTCGTGCTGCTGCCCGCGGTCGCAGGCATGCTCGCGACGCTGCGTTTCGACACGGTACGGATGGCCGCCGCCGCGCCCGAGGGATTCGCGCTCGCGACCGAGATCGCTGAGTGGTTGGTCGTGCAGGGTGTCCCCTTCCGCGACGCTCACGAGGTCGCGGGGGAGTGTGTCCGCTTCTGCGAGGGCGGCGGCATCGGGCTCACCGACCTCGACGACGCCCAGCTGGCCTCGATCTCCCCGCTGCTCACGCCGGATGTGCGCAGGGTGCTCTCGGTCGAGGGCGCCCTCGCCGCGCGCTCAACCTTCGGCGGGACGGCGCCAGTCCGGGTCCGGGAGCAGCTCGCCGCCCTGCGCAGTGTGGTCGCAGCGGGCGCCGCCTGGGGGAGCACGGCACCGGGCTCTGGTCGCTAACCTGCCCAGGTGGCGATCGACCTCGGACGGGACGTCCCGGTGGTGGCCCGCGACCTGCTAGGCCGACAGGTGCTCGGCACCGGGGATGCGGCCGGGGTACTGGTGTGCCTGACCGAGGTCGAGGCGTACGACGGGCCGGGCGACCCCGGCTCGCACGCTTTCCGTGGTGCAACTCCGCGTACCCAGGTCATGTTCGGGCCGCCTGGTCGGGCGTACGTCTACCTCTCGTACGGCATCCACTCGCTGATGAACATCGTCACCGGACCCGCCGGTCACGCCTCGGCCGTCCTGCTCCGGGCGGGCTACCAGGTGACCGCGCAGGGAGCGCGTGAGGGCGACCTGCGGGGTCCCGCGGCGGTGGCTCGAGCGCTCGGCTACCGGCTCGCCGACACCGGGTCAGTCGTGCACCTCGCAGCCGGGCTGCCGGTGCCGGACGACCGCGTCCAGGCCGGCCCCAGGGTAGGGCTGGGAGCAGGCGACGACGGACGATCGTGGCGGTTCTGGGTCAGCGGCGACCCGTCGGTGACCAGCTGGCGCTCGGGCGCGGGCGTTAAGCGCAGCAGCGCCGGGCCGCGTACGTGAGAATGAGCGACGTGATCGACATCGATGGTCAGCAGGCCCACGTCCTCGACGACCTGCTCTGGCGGGGGCTGATCGCGGTGAGCACCGACCTGGGTGCGCTGCGGGAGGCTATGGACGCAGGGCAGCTCACGCTGTACTGCGGGTTCGACCCCACGGCGCCGAGCCTGCACCTGGGCCACCTGGTCCAGCTGCTCACGATGCGACGGCTGCAGCTCGCCGGGCACCGGCCCATCGCGCTCGTGGGCGGTGCCACCGGCCTGATCGGGGACCCCAAGCCGACCGCCGAGCGGGTCCTGAACGACCCGTCCCTGGTCGCCCAGTGGGTCGGCCGGATCCGTGCACAGGTGGAGCCGATGCTCTCGTTCGAGGGCCCGGCCGCTGCGATCATGGCCAACAACCTCGACTGGACCGCCGAGCTGTCGGCGATCGACCTGCTGCGCGAGGTCGGCAAGCACTTCCGGGTCAACAAGATGATCGCGAAGGACGCGGTCAGCGCCCGGCTCAACTCCGACAGCGGGATCAGCTACACCGAGTTCAGCTACCAGATCCTGCAGGCGCTGGACTTCCTCGAGCTCTACCGGCGGTACGGGTGCACCGTCCAGACCGGCGGCAGCGACCAGTGGGGCAACCTGACGGCCGGCCTCGACCTCATCCACCGGGTGGAGGGCATCAGCGGGCACGCCTTGGGCACTCCGCTGATCACCAAGGCCGACGGCACCAAGTTCGGCAAGACGGAGGGGGGCGCGATCTGGCTGGACGCGGAGATGACCTCGCCCTACGCCTTCTACCAGTTCTGGCTGAACGCCGACGATCGCGACGTCGTCGGCTACCTCAAGATCTTCAGCCTGCGTTCGCCGGCGGAGATCGTCGGCCTCGAGGAGGCCACCGCGGCGCGGCCGGCCGCGCGCGAGGCTCAGCGGGCGCTGG
>JANYIP010000277.1 GCA_025361995.1 Streptomycetales bacterium
CTGGAATCCGTCACTCTCGTAACGGCCTCCTACCCTGACCTTGGGCCGCTGCCACAGCCTGATCGACACAGTTATATCGCCGCTTGCGACCCCGTCGCGCAGCTCCGGGCTGAACCTCACTCGTGAAGCGTAGATGGAAACGAACGGAGGGATACCGGGTTGCGCGCCGATGTATGCCGATGGGCGCGGATCTTGGTCGGGCATAGTTGCCATGCACGTACTACGTCGCGGGATTTCCGCGTCACACTGGAGACCGGAGGTGATGGATGACTTCGTTGACGGGGTGCCGAACTGTCCTCCTCGGCTGCCTCGCCGTCGCGGTCACAGCGTGCGGGACGGCGTCAAACTCGCCCGCGGGCCGGGTAGCAACCTCAGAGTCGGCTGCGACCAACGTCACGAGCATCTCCGAGATCAAGCCGCTGGTCGCGGACGCGCACCTCGTACGGTCGATCCAGCTCAGCGACGGGGCGCTGCGTTTGGACCCGCCCAGCCGGGCCCCCACGATGCGCGAGATCGACGCCGTGCGGGTGTGGGCCGCGGCAACCGTCGGCGGTCAGCAGTTCACTGGTAGCACGGTCGTGCTCCTGGCCGATGCCACGGTCCGCATCCCTGTCGCGCTGCCCGAGGTCCCGAACACGCTGTCCGGGTGGACCCGCCCCCGATTTGAGCGCCGGACCGTCTGGGCGATCCCATCCGGTACCGACGTGGTGATGTTCTGTCCCTACTCGACCGCGGACCCGGCCCCGCCGCAGGTGGGCTCGGTCACGCTGATCGCCGCTGACGGCACAGGGCAGGGTGTCACCTACTCCAGCGGCGCATCCGTGTGCGGCTTTCCCCCACAAGGGCCGAGTGCAGAGGTCGCGTCCTACGTCGTCACGGTGCCCACCACGACCCCTTCAGGCGCCCTCAACCAGCCCATCGACCTGCCGCCGTGCGGCTCGTTCGAGGGCAGCTCATCCGGGTCCGAGGTCATCAAAGTCGATGGAATCCGCGTGTGGATGATCGGAAACCGATGCGAAGCCTCGATGTCCGTGGCTGCCCTGATCCGACGACCCCCGAACTCGCTCTTGGGCAGTCTGATTCCCGGCCGCGTGAGCCAGGAGACTCCAGGACGAGTCGGGTACTTCGATGGGCGCCTTCACACGTACCCCTCCTAGCACTGTCCTGCCACGGTCTCCGCTTCCGCGGACGTCCGCCTCATCCCGGAGTCCGCGTACGTGTCGCCCCCGGAACTGCCCCGGTGGTGCGCGCTGTCGACAGCCATACTGCAGCGTGAGAGACGGTCGTTATCAGGCTTGGCGGGATTGGTGTCCGCCCCGCTGGACGTACTTCGTTCCGATCAGCTTCTTTGGCCTTGTTCTCGTTCTTGTCCTGGTCGTGGTCGGCCGACCCGTCCAGACGAGTCAGCCGCTCCGACGGTTGATCGCCTTGCTCGCCACGATCGCGTGCATGCTGGAGATGGCCATCTGGATCAAGAGGTCGATGAACGGGACTACGGAGCGGCATCGGTCTCAGTGACTGCGCCGCTGCCGACAGAGGGCACCTCGTGGCGCAGACTGACGCCATGGTGGACGCGAGCTTGCTCGGGGGGATGAATGTCACGGCGAAACCGGGCGGGCGTCTGCCACCATGCCGCTTGCTCGGCTGACCATCTCCGACGGGCAGGTCTCCATCCGACCCCGCGTCGCCAGCAGGCTCCTGGCCTCGTTCGAGGTTCCGACAGAGCAAGTCACCGCCGCGTTTCCACTACGGGGACGGATCCTGACCGCTGGCATAGGCCTCACCACCCGCGACGAGGCCACCGCCTGCTGTCGCGGCCTCCCGCAGAAGACCGACCCAGATGTGGTGGTCCTCTTAGGCTCGCCGCGCGGAGTCAGGCCGAACCTGACGATCGGGACTCCCCCACAACGCTCGATACGGCAGGCGGAGCCTGTATTCGTGTCGGCCATGGATAGCCTCCCTGTCGTGGACCGATCGCAACGCCGGCGACGGTGAAGGCATTCGACGCTCGCCGCGGGGTAGGCGCGGCGATGGCGATCGCCTCGGCGGCTGGCCTAGAGGCGGATTCTGCGAGCGTTCTCAACGACTCGAACAGGCTCGCTGTGCGCCTGATGCCGTGCGACGTTGTCGCGCGGGTGGCACACGTCGCGCATCAGGCCGCGCGGTTGGAAGTCGATCTTGCTCAGCGGCTGGCCGGAGCCGAATGTCCTGTCGCTGGTCTCGACCCCCGAGCAGTGCCGCGCGTGTACGAGCGTGACGGCTTCACGGTCACGCTGTGGACCTACTACGAGCAGATGACCAGTGAGAAAACCTCGCGGGCCGACTACGCGACTGCGCTGATGCGGCTCCACGAAGGCTTGCGGACGTTCGATGTCTCGGTGCCGCACTTCACGGACCGAGTCGCGGAAGCCCAGGAACTCGTTGCGAGCCGCGACTGTACACCGACGCTCGCTGACGCCGACCGAGATCTCCTCGCTCGCAGCTTACGAGAGTGCAGCCGGCTGATCGGCGAGCACGATCACGTCGAGCAGCTGCTGCACGGCGAGCCACACGCGGGCAACCTGCTCGGTGCTACTGGACGTTCAGACGGCTGGCGTCGAGCCCCACGCGTTCCGACCGCATGGCCGCCGACGACTGGCTGTGGGCGTTCGACGAGGTGGGCGACGCCATCGGACGGCCTGACGACTCGGCTCTGCGCCTTCTCGATGACCTCCTTCAATCACCTGACGCCGATCCGGTAGCCGTCGGCAGCGGCCCGCTAGAGGACCTGCTGAGTGAACATGGGTCGATAGTCGCGGACCAGGTGGCCGACAGGGCCAGGCAAGATCCGGTGTGGCGTCTTGCAGTCGGGTCCTGCTGGCTTGAGACATCACTGGCGGCGTCACTCCGCCCTTGGAGCCGTTCCTGCCACGGCAGGACGCCCGGTAGACGACCGCAACGAGGTGCCTGATCAGACCTCGGCGACCGCAGGGTCAGGAAGGTCGTATGCCCCTGCCGCGATGTCCTCGACGAGCGTCGGCCCGGTGGGCTTCCAGCCGTACGCGGCGCGGGTGACTGTGCTGGAGGAGGACATGTCCCGGCCGAAGAACTGTCCGATGAACCCGAAGTGGGCGACAGCCCCCTCGAGCGCAACCGACGTCACGGGCAGGCCGAGCCGAGCTCCGATCGCTTCAGCGATCACGCGCGTGGCGATGCCGGCTTCCGCTACCGCGTGCAGACGCGCGCCGGCTGGTGCCTGTTCCAGACCGAGCCGTACGAGTCGGGCTGCGTCGGACCGGTGGACGGCGGCCCAGGCGTTCGACCCGTCGCCGACGTACGCCGAGACGCCGCTTCGCTTTGCCACCTCGGTGATGGAGGCGATGAAGCCGTGGTCGTGCATGCCGTGGACGGTGGGTGCGAAGCGGGCGGCGATGGCGCGTACACCCTGGTTGATGAAGTCGAAGGCGCGGTTCTCACTTCCGCCGCGCATCGAGTCGGGGCCCACGAAAGGTGACGGCTCGGTCTCCGCCGCCAGCACACCGGACGCGACGACGAAGGGCCGGTCGGTCCCGATCAGGGCCTCGGCGATCGTCTCGACCGCGACTCGTTCGGCACGGCTGGACTCCGCCGGGTTGGCCCAGTCGTGCTTGTTGGCGAGGTGCACCGTGGCATCTGCGCCGCCCGCTCCGCGTCGTAGCGAGTCCAGGTCGTCGAGGTCACCGCGGAGCGCGGTCGCCCCTTTGGCCTCCACGAACGCGGCCGACGCGTCCGAGCGCGCCAAGCCGATCACGTCGTGACCGGCCGCTACCAGGTCGTCGACAACTGCTGAACCGATCCAGCCGCTGGCTCCGGTGACAAAGACGCGCATCTGCGTAACCTCCGTTGGGCTTCTGACGTTCGATGGCAGTGACTGACATGAACGATACACGTTCTGTCAGTCACTGCCATCGCTATGCTCGAACCATGGCCCGATGGCAGTCAGGATCGCGCGAGCGCCTCGCCGCCTCGGCGCTGCGCCTGTTCGCCTCCCAGGGCTTCGAGGGCACGACTGTTGCGGAGATCGCGGCCGAAGCCGGCCTGACCGAGCGCACCTTCTTCCGCTACTACACCGACAAGCCCGAAGTCCTCTTCGCCGGGCAGGGCGAGTTCGAGGCGCTCTTCCTCGACGGACCCGAGACCTCGACCAGCACCAGCCCGATGGAGCTGGTGGCCTCGGCCCTCGACGGGGCCGCTGCGTACTTCCCCGACGAGAGGCGATCGTGGTCGCGCAGCCGCCAGGTCGTCGTGACAGGCAATGTCGCCCTCCACGACCGCGAGCTCCACAAGATGTCGGCACTCGCCGACGCCCTCACCGCGGCCCTCGTCAAGCGCGACGTCGATCCGACCGCAGCAGCGCTAGCTGCCGAGGCCGGCGTCAGCGTCTTCCGACGCGCGTTCGCCGCGTGGATCGCCGAAGGGGAGACGCGCCCGTTCGTCGACATCCAGCGAGGCGTGCTCCACCAGCTCCAAGCGTTGCTCGGATCAAGGTAGGTGGCACGGTGTTCCGACAGGTCGTAGCCATCCGATGGGCCGAGGGTGTCACGGCGGACGACAAGAATGGGTACCGCGAGGCGCTCAGCGCGTTGCGCGAGGTCCCGGAACTGCTCGCACTGACGTGGGGCGACGACGCTGGCCACTTCGAGGGCAACTTTGACCTCGTGGCGGTGATGGACTTCGCTGACTTCGATTCGGCGCGCGTCTACGTGCAACATCCGCTGCACCAGACCTACATCCGAGAACATGCCTCCAAGGTGATCGGTGAGCGAGTGATCGTCCAACATGACTGGACAGCGCCCGCGGTGCCTGATCTGGCCTGACGGGATCACGCCCAGCTCACACCGGGCCGAAGGTCGTCGAGGACAGGGCGAGGAACGCCGGGTCGTCGTCGGGCGCGCTCTGCCGATTCCGGCCGCCGGTCACAGGGCCCGAGCGGGCCCCGAAACCGGTCTCGTAGTTCCCCTCGTAGGGCATCGACAAACCCTGGCCGCGCTGCGGACGACCCGTCCCATCGAGCATGGCCGATCTCTGTTCGCATCCCCTGGGCCGCAGCCCCGTCACGCAGCGCAGAGCAGCGGTCTGCGCCGGGCTGCGAAGGAGAACCCTTCGCTTCACGGGGTCACAGCTCCAGGTCGGCCAGCAGGGGACGGTGATCGCTGGCGATCCGTACGTCCGGAAGGTCGAGCACCCGGGCGGTCCTGACGCGAAAGTCCGGGTCGACGAAGATCCCGTCGATGGTCTTCCGCGGCTGCGGCGCCGGGAAGGTGTGCCCGTCACCCGCGCCGGCCTCGGCGAAGCTGTCACGGCGGGTGGCTGCCAGCGCCCGCCAGACCGCGGAGCCCGGCCGTTCGTTGAGGTCGCCGCCGACGACGGTGGGGACACCCGCGGGCACGTACGCGGCGATCGCGGCCTCGAGCTCTCCCAAATGCCGCAGCCGCGCACCAGCGTCGAGATCGAGATGGGTGCCTGCGACGGCGAAGCGCTTTCCTTGCGTGGCCAACACGGCGATCGCGGTACCCCGCTGATGCATTCGCCGGTCCTTGCTGAACAGCACGTCTGCGGTTGAGACGATGTCAACAGCGAGCGTCGACAGGATGAGGTTCGAGCCAGCCGGACGACCGCCGCCGACAACGACGAGGTTCGATACACGAGCTAGCTGCGCGCACATCGAGCGCCAGTGCGCGAATCGCGGCGACTCCTGGACGAGTACGACGTCGGGCTCCGCACTCCGGATCACCCGGCCTAGGGCGGCGCGGTCGTCACGCATGGACCGCACGTTGTACGTCAGCACGCGCACGCTCACCATCGGGACATCCTGCCTCGGTATCTAGAAAGGCTGCGTTTCCTGGAAAAGCTGCGGTTCCGGCGTCCAACGCCGCGTCACCAGGGCTGTCGGTCGCCTCAGGGCGGCAGTACGCTCGCGCACAATCTCGCAGCCAGCTGCGGCGAGAACAGCCGACAAGGAGACAACATGCCGACCGTCATCGCGCACCACGATGTGAAGGACACCGACCACTGGCTCGCGTCGCCGAAGCGCGAAGAGGTCTTCGGCCCGCTCGGGGTCACCAACATCCGGACATTCGTCAACCCCCAGAACCCCACCCAAGTCGCGATCCTCATGGATATCGCCGACTTGGACGTCGTCATGGCCGCGATGGAGAACCAGTCGATGGCCGACGCGATGGCGTCGGACGGCGTGCTCCCCGAGACCCTGGTGATCCTCGTCGAGTCCTAGGGGTCAACAGCTCGGCTGACGCCACTGCGAGATCTCCGGGGTCTCGGTGTGGCGACAAGAACCGATTGGCTGGGCGCTGCGTTAGATACGGGTATGGGGGCATCCCGAGCGGCGGCAGACACAGAGGCTGAGTTCCGGCTGTTCGCGATAGGTCAGCAGCGGACGCTCTACCGGGCCGCCCTGGTGCTCACGGCCGATCCAGGGGCTGCCGAGGACTTGGTCCAGACCGCGCTGATGCGTACGTACGCCGCCTGGGACCGCTTGCGCGGGGAGGCTCCGGCGGCGTACGCCCGCAGGGTGATGACGAACGCGAACATCGACAGGTGGCGTCGCGACCGGGGCCGCGAGCAGCTCACCGACGAGGTCCCCGAGATCGAGTCCAGGGACGAGAGCGCGGACGTGGCGTCCAGAGACGCGGTGCTGCGAGCGCTGGTCGACCTCTCGCCCCAAGAACGCCGGGTCGTGATGCTGCGCTTCCTCGAAGACTTCAGCGAGGCCGAGACTGCTCGGACACTGGGGATCCCAGCGGGGACCGTCAAGAGCGTCACCCACCGCGCGGTGGCCAAGCTCCGCGCGAGTATCCACATGAGTGCTGGGGAGGTGGCGACATGAACGATCCCTCCGACTGCAGCGACGTGAAGTCCTTCGTCCAGGAGTTCGACCTCGGTCCTGTCCCTTTCCTGGATCTCGACGAGGTCGTACGGCGGGGCGGGCGTCAGCGTCAGGTCCGGCGGGCCGAACGCTGGGCCGCGGTGGCTGCGGCTGCCGCCCTCGTCGCAGGAGTCGTTGTGGGCGTCGCCCACGTGAGCGGACGGTCCACGACGCACCAGCCCGCCGCCAGCATCTCACCCACGCCGACACCGACCCCGACGCCGTCCCCCTCGACCGGTGGCCAGCGGCTGCTGACCGCCCGGTCCGCGACGATCTCCGCAACCAGCGTCCACGTCAAGGAGCTCCTCGGCGTCGGGCTCTCGCTCGATGTGATCGTCACGGCCAACGGCGCCCAGGGCACCCTGCTGGGGCAGGGCAAGACATCGGTCTTCCTCTCGGTGGGAGACCAGATCTACATCAAGGGGCCGGTCTCGATGCCCCCGTTCCTACCGGACTCGCAGGTCGCGGCCGCCCACGGCAAGTGGATCCTCGTGACCTCGATCGGCAGCCTCTTCGACGTCCACACCCTGTACAGGCTCGGCTGGTCGTTCACTCCGTACGGGATCCCGGACCCGACACTCGGCTCCACCCGTGATATCGACGAGATCCCGACGATCGGGCTGGTCACCCAGCAGAACTTCCGGCTGTACGTCGGCGTGAACCCGCCGTACCGTCCCTACCTGGTCGAGACCACGCCCTACCCGACGTACGCGACGTACACCGACTGGAACGCCCCCACGAGTCCGCTCCCGCCACCCCCGTCACCGAACGACGTCTACGTCCCGGTCCTCGGCCCCTGAGCTCTCATGATCAGCCGTGTCGGCGCTCGCGCCGACCGATCGGGTGATCCCGCGCACCGACACGGTCCCTAGCGTGGACAGTGACAGCGCAGCCAGGGGGAAACATGCGGGCACGTTCGTGGGTGGCACGCGCCATAGTCGCGACGACAGCGCTGGGCTTGGCCCTGGGTACGGCTGGTTCTGCCCTAGCCGGGAACCACCCACCAGTCGCCACCATGGGCACGACCCAGATCTCGGACTGGGAGCTCGGCGGGGCGATGGCCTACGACCGCGCGACGAGTCAGGTGGTCCTCTACGGCGGGCAGGTCTGGCCCGAGGCGTGCAGCTGCACCGGCGGCGGGACCTGGGTCCTGCAGGGCCAGGACTTCGTCCGGGTGCTCCCGGACGCCACGTCGGTGTACGGCGCGCACCTCGTCTACGACGAGTCGACGGGTCAGCTGCTGCGCTTCGGCGGGATCGTCGGCCCGACCGGGGCCGGCAGCGACGACACCTCGGTATGGACCGGCACGTCGTGGCTGACCCTGCATCCCGCGCACACACCGCCGACGCGGCAGGTCGACGCGGCGGCCTACGACCAGCTGAGCGGCCAGATCATCCGCTACGGCGGGTGGGACCCGGTCTCGGGCACAGCCCTGTCCGACACCTGGGGCTGGAACGGACTGGACTGGGTGCAGCTCAGCCCCAAGACCACCGCAGGCCCGCTCCGCGGCGCTTCGATGGCGTTCGACTACGCGACGGAACAGCTTGTCCTCTTCGGTGGGATGGGCGGGTCCGGGGCGCTGAGCAACCAGACCTGGGTCCTCTTCCGGGGCAGCTGGGTGGCGAAGAAGGCAGCACCGACCGCCCTGACCCCACGGACCAATACGACCATGGCGTATGACCCGCGCAGCGGCCTCCTCCAGCTCTGGGGCGGGCAGACGCAGGCGTCACCAGCGGCGGCGAGCAACCAGCTGTGGAAGTGGACAGGCAGCGGGTGGGTTCTGCAGGAGTCGTTCGGACCCGACGACTCGACCATGCCGAGCATGGTCTTCGACGGGGCGCACCAGCGGATGCTTGTGCTTGCGCCCTTCCGGTCGCCGTCTGACCACGCCGGCCAGCTGCAGCAGCTGGGCTTCCTCGCATCCTCGACGGTGACGACGATCGCCTCGAGCGGTGGCCCGTTCAACGTGGGCCAGCTGGGCCAGGTGTTCTGGCTGTCCAGCCACACGGAGCCGCCCGCGCTGACCACCAGCTCGCAGAAGCTGCTGAGCACACCGGGGACAGTGACCTTCACCGTCGACGGGAAGCCAGTGCCGGGCTGCGTCGCCGTGCCGATCGACAGCGACTCGAACGCGTCCTGCGCCTACACCCCGACGGTTGCCGCATCGCAGCATGCCGTGGCCACGTTCACGCCCGACCCGGGCGCCGACTGGGTCGGGGCGTACGTGGGCAGCAGGTCCGCACAGCTGGTCTTCACCATCTCGGGGTGACGGCCCTGGGAAACCAGGCTGGCGGCGTGCCAGGATGACCCATCCTGACCGGCCGGTCAGATCACCCACCGAAGGAGCTGGGCACCGTGGCCGACTTGGCGAAGAAGAGCCTCTTCTACGACTTCCTCGCTCGTTACGGCGGCACTGACTTCGAGACGTACATGGCGAGCTCCGAGCCGGACGAGGACTACCTCAACTGGAACGGCTACACGCTGCCGTACGTCTTCGAGGGCGAAGAGAAGGAGTACGCCGCGGTACGCACAGGCTGCGCGCTCTTCGACGCGACCCCGGCCAACAAGTACCGGATCACGGGTGCCGGCGCCGGCGCCCTGCTGGACTACGTGACGACGCGGAGGATGAGCCGGCTGCCGCAGATGCGGGCGACGTACGCGATCTGGTGCAACCCGGACGGCATGCTCAACGACGACGCGATGCTGTTCAAGCGGGCGGACGACGACTACCTGCTGATGGCCGCGGAGGTCGACCACTTCGACTATCTGACCGAGCTGGCGGGGCGGTTCGCCGACGCGACAGTGGTCGACGAGTCGGCGCTGTGGGCCGGGCTCGCGGTCCAGGGGGCCAAGTCGTGCGCCGTGCTGGACGCCTTCGGATTCAGCGGGGTCGACCAGCTCAAGCCCTACGACATCGGCTACTTCGACCTGGCCGGAGGTCAGGTGATGGTCGCTCGGGTGGGGTTCACCGGTGACCTCGGTTACGAGATCTGGTTCGACCGGGGACTGGCGCCGGCGATCCAGGATGCGTTCGTCACCGCCGAGAAGGCCCTCGACCTGCAGATCGCTGGCTACGGCCTGACGACGATCCAGCTCTGCCGGATGGAGAGCGGCATGATCGTGCCCGGCTGGGACACGGCGCAGACCTTCGAGGACCCCGAGTTCGAGCGCAGCCCGTTCGAGCTCGGTCTGGGCTGGAACGTCGACCTCGATCGAGATGACGACTTCGTCGGGCGAGAGGCGCTGCTCAAGGAGTGTGCCAACGGCTCGCGCTTTGCCCTGCGCGGGTTCGAGATCGACGATGAGTGCGAGCTGGTCGACGGTGCGGAGCTCTTCGCGACGATCGGCGCCGAGGACATTGCGGTGGGTACGCTGCCGTCGGTGTCGTGGTCGCACGACGCGGCCCGCTGGATCGGGCTCTCGTCGCTGCGTACCGAGCACGCGGACGTGACTGACTGCTTCGTGACCATCGACGACGAGCGGCACGCCTGTCGGATCGTGGGTCTCCCCTTCGTCTCGCTCCCCCGCAGGCGCCTGGTGCCCGCGCCGCTCTAGCCCGACAGACCCAGGTCAGTCGGGTTTGCCGTCCTCACCGAACCAGCCGGCGAGGACGCCACGACGGCTCACCGCGCGCAGCCGGCGCTCGGCGGCCGAGCGCGCCTCCGCCGTGGTCACCACGAGCAGGCGGTCACCGGTACGCAGCCGCGTCGTAGCCTCCGGCACCAGTGACTCGCCGCCGCGGACGATGAGGCTGATCATCGCCCCGGTCGGCAGCCGCAGGTCCGACACGTACTCCCCGGACAGTCGCGATCCAACCGGGACCGCGACGTCGATCATGAGCGCATTCATCTCGTCCAGCGGCGCGGCGTCGACGGTGAGCTCGCCGGCGAGGGTGTCCGTCAGCACGCCCAACCGTCGGGCGAAGAAGGGCAGCGACGGTGCCTGCAGCGCGGTGAACACGAGCACCAGCACGAAGGTGATGTCGAAGATCCGGGTCGCCCCCGGGATCCGGTCAGCCAGCGGGATGGTCGCCAGGACGATGGGTACGGCGCCCCGCAGCCCCGCCGCGGACAGGAACACCTGCTCCCGCCAGCCCACGCCGAACCAGGACGCGCACGCCGACACGGCCAGCGGCCGGGCGACGAAGGTGAGCACAGCCCCGGCCACCAGCGCCGGGAGGATCACCGCGGGCAGCCGACCCGGGACGGCGAGCAGACCGAGCAGGACGAACAGCCCGATCTGGGCCAGCCACGCAAGACCCTCGGCGAAGCCCAGAACCGAGCCGCGGTGTGGCAGCCGCGAGGAACCGATGAGCACCGCGCACACGTACACGGCGAGGAACCCGCTGGCGTGGGCGAGGCCGGTGGCGCTGTAGGCGAAGACGATCAGCGCCAGCGACGCCAGCGGGTAGAGACCCACGGCCGGCAGCGCGATCCGCGCGAGCAGCCAGCGCCCACCCCGCCCGATCAGGTAGCCGACGGCGGCACCGACGGCCAGCTCGTACACCAGTAGTCCGACGATCTGCCACCAGTGGTCGGACTGCCACGAGCCCGAGACAACCAGCGAGACGATGACGACCGACGGGGCGTCGTTGACGCCGGACTCCGCCTCGAGGATGCCGCGCACCCGGGACCGGAGCTTGAGTCGGCGCAGGACCGAGAACACCGCCGCGGCATCGGTCGAGGACACGACGGCACCGAGAAGCACGGCTGAGCGCCACTGCATGCCCAGCAACAAGTGACCGGCAACAGCCATCACGCCCACGCTGAGCAGGACTCCGATGGTCGCGAGCACTGTCGAGACGATGACCACGGGTCGGATGGTCGAGATCCGAGTGGTGAGTCCGCCCTCGGCAAGGATCACGACCAGGGCGACCAGCCCGAGATCACGGGTCAGCGCCGCGTTGTCGAAACGCAGCCCGAAGCCCGCCTCGCCGATGATCATGCCGAGGGCGAGGAAGAGAAGGAGACCGGGAACCCCGAGACGAAGCCCGAGACGTACGGCGAGCGCGCCCACCAGCACCACCGCAGCCCCGACGAGCAAGGCCAGGTCAAGGTTGCTGACGCTCAGACCGCCATTCATGTCCCATGATCTCGCACTGAGGTGCGGATCAGCGCAAGCGCCGGTGGACGACGACGGCGAGCTGGCCGAAGCCGATCGCGCCGAGGCCGAGCCAGACCCACGCGGCCCAGGTCGCCCAGCCGGCCGAGGCCGAGGTGGAATACCCGCGATAGAGCGCCGCCCCCAGCAGGAACATGGCGGTCACGATGACCCGGGTCGGCCGCTCCCAGACCGTGACGACACCGACCTCGGCCATGCCACCTGCGACCGCGCGGGCCCGCAGGTACTCCTGCAGCAGGGTCAGCGCACCAGCGCCCGCGCACGCCCCGGCAGGGGCTCCCACCCACCACAGTGCGAGCAGGAATGCCAGGTCCGCGCAGCGGTCCACCACGGAGTCCAGGACGAACCCGACGGCCGACGTACGACCGGTGAGTACGGCAACAGCACCGTCGAGGCCGTCGAGGAGGCCTGAGGCGACGACAGCCACCGCGGCCAGGAACAGCCAGCCACCACTGGCCCGGGCGAGCCCTGCGGCACCGGCGGCGACGATCAGGCCGGCCAGCGTCACGACATTCGGGGACACTCGGAGGCGGGCCAGCGGACGGGCGAACAGATAGACCAGGGACAGCCACGGGCCCACCAGTCGAGAGGCCGACGCGTCGTACCCGCCGTGCAGCTGAGACCAGCGACCGAGGTACTCAGCCCGCGACGGGACGGCCGTCAGACGAGCCGCCACCGGACCGAGACCGTCGCGGCGACCTCGTGGGTCCCCGCCTCGATCGGCATGGCGGACGCTGCCACCGCCACGAGATTGTGCCTGCTCGCCGCGTGGCCCCAGAACTGGCCCTGACCTGGCTGACCTTCGACGATGTCGAGCACCTCGCCAACAGCAAGGCCTGCCAGCGCGGCGTACTGCTCGGCACGCACCCGCGCGTCGGCGAACGCCGCGTCCCTGGCCCGCCTCGCGAGGCCGGCAGGGTCGGAGTGCTCCAGGTTCGTCGAGTGCAGCCGGCCCACGTCGCCAGCCGACTCGAGCATGGCCGGGATCAGCTCCGGGGCAGCGGCAAGGTCGCGGATGCGGACCGTGAGGCTGAGCTGGGCCCTGTACCCGTTCGGGCGCCCGTCGCGGTCGTGGTCCGGCCAGAGCTGGGTTCCCGAGCTCGCCAGGTCGGCGGCAACGACGCCCGCGGCGACCGCCACGTCTCGCATCGCGCTGACCGCCGTCGACGCCTGGCTCAGCGCCTCACCTACGTGTCGCGCGACGCACTCGGAGCCGACCTGCACCAGGGCGACATCCGGCGGCGCGGACGCGGCGCCGACACCTGTCACGGTCACCGTGGGCTTCACGTCGGTCAGCCGCTCACTTTTCTGGCCGGGCTGCCGGTCACCCTGCGGCCGCACTCAGGCCGAGCGAGGTGTAGATCTCGCGGGTGGCCGTGGAGCGGTTCAGCGTGTAGAAGTGCAGCCCCGGGGCGCCGCCGTCGAGCAGGGTGCGGCACAGGTCGATCGCCACCTCGACCCCGATCGCGCGGACGGCGTCGGCGTCGTCCTCGACCCGCTGCAGTCGGTCGGCCAGCGGTGGCGGGACCGGCGTGCCGGACAGCTCCGCGAAGCGACGGATCTGCGAGACGTTGGTGACCGGCATGATCCCGGGGATGATCGGCATGGTCGAGCCGTGCGAGGCGGCGCGCTCGACGAGCCGGAAGGAGTGGTCGGCCTCGAAGAAGAACTGGGTGATCGCGAACTCGGCGCCGGCATCGGCCTTCCCGGCCAGCCGGAGCGCGTCGGTGTCCAGGTCGGTCGATTCGGGGTGGCCCTCGGGGAACGCGGCGACGCCGACGCAGAAGTCGCCGAGCTCTCGCACCAGCCGGACCAGCTCGTCGGCGTGCCGGAAGCCCTCGTCGTGCGCTTCCCAGGTCCCACGCGGCCCGGTCGGCGGGTCGCCGCGCAGGGCCAGGACGTTGCGGACGCCGGCCTCGGCGTACTGGCCGATCACCTGCCGCAGCTCGGTAACAGACGAGCCCACGCAGGTCAGGTGGGCCACCGGAAGCATCGTCGTCTCTGCGGCGATGCGTTCGGTCACGCGGACCGTGCGGTCGCGCTCGGAGCCGCCGGCGCCGTAGGTGACGGACACGAAGGTCGGTGACAGCCCCTCCAGCTCGCGCAGGGTCTGCCACAGCGCCCGCTCGCCCTCGTCGGTCTTGGGCGGGAAGAACTCGAACGAGTACGTGTGCCCGCCCGCGGCGAGCAGCTCGCTCACCGACGACGAACCCCCCGGCATCGTGGACGCGCCTCCATAAGCCATGCGGCAAGTATCACAGGTCTGCGTCGCGATGGGCTGACTGTGGGGACGCGCCGGGCGGCGGACTGGCCGGAGCCCTACTCTCGACGTGTGACGAGCTCCCCCCTCGAGAGCGAGGGTCTGCGCGACCGGGTCCAGAAGTCGCTCGACGACTTCGTGGCGGTCCAGACCCCGCGGATGGACGCGATCAGCGAAGACCTCGGACCGATGGTCGACGCGATCGTGGCCCTCGTTGCGGGCGGCAAGCGGCTGCGGCCCGCGTTCTGCTACTGGGGCTGGCGGGGCGCCGGCGGAGCCGACGCCGACCCGATCGTCCGCGCGGCGACCTCGCTCGAGCTGCTGCAGGCGTGCGCACTGGTCCACGACGACGTGATGGACGACTCGGACACTCGACGGGGGCGGCCGGCCGCGCACCGGCAGTTCGCGGCGCTGCACCGTGGGCACGGCTGGCTGGGGTCCCCCGACGCGTTCGGGCTCGGCGGCGCGGTGCTGATGGGTGACCTGTGCCTCAGCTGGGCAGACGAGATGCTGTTCACCTCTGGCCTGGGCGGCGACGCGCTGCTTCGGGCCAAACCGGTGTACGACGAGATGCGCACCGAGCTCATGTCCGGGCAGTACCTGGACCTGCTCGAGCAGGCGATGGGCGGCGGCTCGATCGACCGGGCCCGGCGGGTGATCCGGTTCAAGAGCGCCAAGTACACGATCGAGCGGCCCCTCCACCTCGGTGCCGCGCTGGCCGGCTCCGGTCAGCGTCTGGTCGACACGTACACGGCGTACGGGCTGCCGCTCGGTGAGGCGTTCCAGCTCCGCGACGACGTGCTCGGCGTTTTCGGCGACCCGGGGCAGACCGGGAAGCCGGCCGGCGACGACCTGCGCGAGGGCAAGCGCACGGTCCTGGTCACGACCGCGCTGGAGCAGGCCAGCCCGGCGGACGCGGCCCGGCTGCGGCGGCTGCTCGGCGACCGCCACCTGCAGCCGGAAGGGGTCAACGAGGCTCGCACGATTATCAGGGACGCCGGTGCGCTGACCCAGGTGGAGGGCATGATCGCGGACCTCACCGCGGCGGCGCTCGCCGCACTCGGCGACTCTCCCGGGTCGCCAGTTGCCGAGCCGGCCCGGTCGGCCCTCGCCGCGCTCGCGGTGGCGGCCACCGAACGCAGCGTGTGAGAGCCCACCGCAGCGTGCGTACCGTCACCGGGGCGACCGACCACGTCGTCGTCGTCGGGGCGGGGCTCGGCGGGCTGTCCGCGGCACTGCGGCTGGCCGGTGCGGGCCGCCAGGTCACCGTGATCGAGCGCGAGACCCTGCCGGGCGGGCGCAACGGGCTGCTCGAGCTCGGCGGCTATCGCTTCGACACCGGGCCCACCGTGCTGACCATGCCGGACCTCATCGCGGACGCGCTTGACTGCGTCGGTGAGGATCTCGCCGACTGGCTGGAGCTGATGCCCGTCGCGCCGCTCTACCGCGCCTTCTACCCCGACGCGTCGCAGCTCGACGTCCATGCCGACGCCGACGCGATGGCCGAGGAGATCACCCGGGTCTGCGGAGCCGCCGAAGCTGTCGGCTACCGCAAGTACGTCGAGTTCGTGTCGACCCTGTACCGCCTGGAGATGGCCGACTTCATCGACCGGAACATCGACTCACCGCTCGACCTCCTCACCCCCAACCTGGCCCGGCTCGTCGCGCTCGGCGGCTTCCGCAGGCTCGCCCCGAAGGTCGAGCAGTACCTCGCCGACCCCCGTACCCAGCGGATCTTCTCGTTCCAGTCCATGTACGCCGGGCTGGCGCCGCAGGACGCCCTCGCCATCTACGCCGTCATCGCCTACATGGACTCGGTCGCCGGGGTGTACGTGCCCAAAGGCGGGATGCATGCCGTGCCGCGCGCCCTCGCCGGGGCCGCCGAGAAGCACGGCGTCGTGTTTCGCTACGGAACCACCGCCGCCCGGGTAAAGCTCGCCGGCGACCGGGCCACCGCCGTCATCACCACCGACGGTGAGCGGATCGGCTGCGACGCGGTCGTCCTCAACCCCGACCTGCCGGTCGCACAGCGGGACCTCCTCGGGCGCGAGCCGTGGTCGGTACGCCGGCTCGACTACTCCCCCTCGTGCTTCCTTCTGCTGGCGGGCGGGACCGCGACGTACAGCAAGACCGCCCACCACAACATCCACTTCGGGCGGCAGTGGCGCGGGGTGTTCCGTGACCTGATCGACCGCCGTCAGATCATGGCCGACCCGTCGTTCCTGGTGACCAACCCGAGCCACAGCGACGCGTCGCTCGCGCCCGCCGGGCGGCAGGGCTACTACGTCCTGTTCCCCACCCCCAACCTCGACGCGGACCTGGACTGGACGGAGCTCGGACCGCGCTACCGCGACGAGGTGGTTCGGACCATGGAGAGTCGCGGGTACGTCGGGTTCGGCGACGCCATCGAGGTCGAGTCGGTCACCACCCCGCTGGACTGGCAGGCCCGCGGCATGGAGCGTGGCGCTCCCTTCGCGGCCGCTCACTCGTTCGGCCAGACCGGCCCGTTCCGGCCGCGCAACATCTGGGGGCAAAACGTGGTCTTCGCCGGCTCCGGCACGACTCCGGGGGTCGGCGTCCCGATGGTGCTGATCTCAGGTCGGCTGGCCGCCGAACGGGTCCTCGGCGTCGACCCCGGCTACGTCTCGCGCGCCCGTCGCTGAGCCGCTCGACCGGCCGCGCCCGCGGGCACAGCCGGTAGCCTGGCACCCGTGAAGGTCCGCGGCGCGAGCATCCTGCGCAGGCGGGGACCCGTCGACCGCGTGGTGGTCCTGCCCGATGACCCGGTGATCGAGGAGTCCGCCGCTTCGCTCGTCGCGCAGTTCAAGTGGCACGGCTTCGCAGGCTCGCTGCTGATGGCGATCGGGGCGTACGGCTGCGGCTGGGTGTCCCAGGCCTCCGGCATCGGTGACGCGCCCGGGCTCGAGCACATCCGGTCCAGCCCGGCGCTGACCTTCATCAGCAAGCTGGTGGTGCTGGTCGGGGTGGCGGTTCTCCTCGAGGCCTGGCTGCGCCTGGGTCACCACGTCCGTACTCATCGGATCACCGGACCGACCGCACTGTCGCGGCTGGCCTGGTGGTGGTCGGCGCCGCTGCTCTTCGCGCCGGTGCTCTTCAGCCGCGACGTCTACTCGTACATCGCGCAGAGCCGGCTGCTGCCGGGCGGCGTCAACCCGTACCTCTACGGCACCGGCGTCTTCGACACGTACTTCACCGACGGCGCGGACTGGATGTGGAAGACCTCGCCGGCTCCCTACGGGCCGCTGTGGATGGGCCTGTCGTCGGTGGTGTACGACACCACGCACGCGCAGCCGATCGCCGCGCTGCTCGCGTTCCGGCTGCTGGCCATCGTCGGAGTCGTGCTGATGGCCGTCTACCTGCCGCGGTTGGCGCGGTGCTGCGGCGTCGACCCGGCCAAGGCCATCTGGCTCGGCGTGCTGAACCCGTTGGTGTTCATGCACTTCGTGTCAGCCGCGCACAACGACG
>JANYIP010000295.1 GCA_025361995.1 Streptomycetales bacterium
CGGCGGTTACAACGACGCGGCGGTCAACTTGGCTGTTGCCTCGTCCGATCCGACGAACCCTCGCATCGATCTTGTTGTGTTGAAGGTGCGTGACTCGTTCTACTCGGGCGCATCGGCTGACCTTTCGCTTGCTGTCGTGACCGGCACACCCGCGGCGTCTCCTGCAGCTCCAGCGGTCCCGAACAATGCGCTCGTGCTCGCTCAGGTGGCGATTGCTGCGACGTCGACCACGGTCCTCAATGCTGCGATCACCGATAAGCGCACTCGTGCCGCTGCCTTGGGTGGCACCCTCGTTTGTTCTTCCACCACCCGCCCGGCGGGTGCATCGCTGTATCAGGGTCTCGAAATTTTCGAGACCGACACCAACAAACTCTGGTACTACACGGGTGCCGTTTTCATCGAATATGGCGGTCTCGGGGCACGCACTGCGTATACGCCTGCGTGGACGTCTGACGGCACGCTCCCGGCGCTCGGTAACGGCACCCTGTCGGGCCGCTACAGGCTCACCGGTAAGGAACTCGACCTGCAAATCTTGTTGCAGTCCGGGTCAACGTCGACGTATGGCACGTCGACGTATCGTCTGTCGCTCCCGGCTGGCTTGACGTCGGTGAGCGTCCCGCAGCTCGTGCCTGCCGTGTACACGCATGCAGGGGTGGACTACCCGCTGATCGCGATGATCAACGGGTCGGCTACGACGTTCACGTTTCGTCAAGCCTCAGCGAACGCCATCGTATCCAATCTTGTCCCGGCGACGATGAGTAACGGTGATTCGATCGTGGTGTCGGGCCGCCTAGAGATCGCCTGACGGTGACCGCCTACAGGTACCTGTCCTATGACCTGCGGACCAACGTTCTGCAACAAGAGCTTCCGTTGCGTGGCGTCAAGTTCGGCGGCGTCCTCGACAACGCCGGCCCGTTCTCGGCACAATGTCCGCTGAACACCCAGGTACAAACATCTCTCGGTGTCTACGGCACGCAAGCCGCGGCGCTGCTCGCCGCTACGACGCCGTCAAGATCGATCATCTTCGTCGAGATCGACAATGTCGTCCTGTTCGACGCCTACATCATCTGGACCCGCGAATACGACCAGGCAACCCAATCGTTGATGCTCGGTGGCCTATCTGCATGGTCCTACTTCCAGCGTCGCATCAACGGTGACGCCACCCTCGCGTTTGCTGCGCAGGACCAGTTGCTCATCGCACAAACGTTGATCAACACGGCTCAAGCCCCGACGGGCGGCAATATCAACGTGATCGTTGGCACGGAAACGTCCGGTGTCTTCAGGGACCGCACGTACAACTCGTACGAGGTGAAACCGTTCGCGGAGGCGGTTCAGGAGATCGCTGCGGTCATCAACGGTTTCGACTTCGCGATAGACGCCGCGTACACGGCGACGACGCCACCCGTCCCGTCGCTCACGTTCCGCTGCTCCTACCCGCAACGTGGCCGTTCGGCGACGAACTCGGGCCACGTGTTCGAATCCGGTCGCAACATTGTCAGCTACAAATTCCCGGAGGACGGGACATCGCAAGCGACGCGTGTCTACGGGATCGGTGCCGGTGACGCCACGACAATGCTCCGCTCGACACAATCCCGCACCGATCTGATCGACGCCGGCTTCCCGCTACTCGACGCATCGATCGCTCACAAGGACGTGTCCGTACAAGCGACACTCGACTCGTGGGCGTTGTCCGCCGTGAACGCTGCCGCGCTGCCGGTCACGATCCCTGTCGTGACCGTTACCGCTGGCGGTGATCCTCCGCTCGGTGCGTGGATCGTCGGGGATTACGCCAAGTTCGTGTTCGGGACCGACCCGGCCAAGTTTGACCCTCGCTTCCCGACTCGCACGGAACTGATCTTCCGCATTGTCGCCTACCAGGCGACACCGGGTGACGAGGGACAGGGAACCGTGGACCTGATACTCAACTGAGCGGAGCCCGAACAAATGGCGACCATCAACCAGCCGGACACGATGTCCTCGATCGTGAAAGAACTCGAACGCCGTATCCGCATCCTCGAAACGGCGCAACGTGTCAACGCCCCCGCCGTCACGAGCAGCCTCACTGCGGCTGCGGTGACGAGCAACCTGACGACGGCTGCCGTAGCCACGGTTGGTCTATCCCGAGCTATTGGGTCGAGTTCCCTCGGTGGGGTCGGCCCGGTCACCTTCGGCTCGTGGTATAAGGGCATCACGACAGCCGGCGGCGACACGTGGACAGACACGTTGGGCAATACCGGCACCGGATACCCCAAGGTGACAGCCACCACTGGAAGTAAGGCGATGTTCTTGGCGTCAGGCACCGTCAACGTTCTGTCCGGCAACGCAGCGAACTCCAAAGGCTGCGCTGCATCCTTCGGCGTAGGCATCGACGGTGGCACCCCGCAGGCGTGGTTTGTCGCCGGACAACCGTACCCGGAGGTGGATGGAGCGCTAGAGAACCCGACCACGTCGACGTTGTCGTTCG
>JANYIP010000311.1 GCA_025361995.1 Streptomycetales bacterium
CAGGAGCCGAGCAGTCATGACGCATCCTGAGGTCTCGGTTCCCGCTGACCCCTCCACGGCGCTGCCGACACGGTTGCACGTCGGTACCGACGTCGGCGGCACGTTCACCGATCTCTGGGCCATCACCAGCACCGGTCAGCAGATCGTGGTGAAGTCTCCGAGCACGGCCGACATCATCACCGGGATCCTGGATGCCATCGAGCTCGCTGCCGCCCAGCTGGGGGTGGACTCGGACACGTTCTGCGCGGCGGTGGAACGCTTCGGCCACGGTACGACGGCCGGCCTCAACGCCTTGCTCACCGGACGGGCAGCGAAGACGGCGGTGATCACTACCGCCGGCTTCCGCGACACTCTCGAGATTGGTCGGCTCAAGCGCCAGGTAGCTGGGCTGACGGACCTCGAGCTGGGTGACTACATCAACCGCGGTCGATGGGCTCCTGTCGTGCCACGCCATCTCGTCGTCGAGGTGACCGAGCGCATCGACCGCAACGGGGATGTCGTTACCCCGCTGGACGAGAGCACGGCGGAGGCGGCGCTGGATCAGCTGGAGAGGCACGCCGTCGAGGCGATCGCGGTCTGCACCCTCTGGTCGGTGGTCAACCCCACGCACGAAGCCCGGATCGGGGAGATGGCCACAAAGCGCTTCCCCGATCTCTTCGTCAGTCTTTCGCACCAGGTGGCTCCGGGAATCGGTGAGTACGCGCGGATGTCGACGACCGCGACGAATGCTGCGCTCGGGCCCATCATGAGTTCCTACCTCCAGCGGCTCGACGAGGCGCTGACGGCCAAGGGCCTGCGCGTCCCCGTGCAGGTGATGACCGGTGCCGGTGGGGTGGTACCGGCCCGCGATCTGGCGCGGGAGCCTGTTGCAGCCCTGATGTCAGGTCCGGCAGCCGGGGTGATCGCCTGCCAGCAGATGGGGCGCAGGCTGGGCATCGACCGGTTGCTGACCATCGATGTTGGCGGAACGAGCTTCGACGTCGGAGTTGTCGTCGACGGGCTCCCGCTGATGCGCAACCAGGTGACCGTCGCAGGAGCCGACATCCACCGTCCGGCGATCGATGTAGGAAGCATCGGTGCCGGAGGAGGCAGCATCGCTCGGGTCGACCACGGCGTCCTTCAGGTCGGCCCGCAGAGCGCCGGTTCCATGCCCGGTCCGGTGTGCTACGGACGTGGTGGGGTGAACGTGACCGCGACGGATGCCGACCTCGTTCTGGGCGTCCTCGCCGAGGACGGCTTCGCTGGCGGCCGCATGACGCTCTCGAAGTCGGCAGCCGAAGGCGCGATCAGCGACCAGCTCGCTGCCCCACTGGGGCTGTCGACGCTCGAGGCTGCATGGGGAGTGCGACACGTGCTTGACAGCAAGATGTCTGACCTCCTCCGGAGCGTGACGATCGAGCGCGGGCACGACCCCCGTGACTTCGTCATGTTTGCCAACGGTGGTCAGGGTCCCTCGCACGCCTGGGCCCTGAGCCGTGAGCTCGGGATCTCGACGTTCATCGTGACGCCGACGGCGACTGCTCAGTCCGCGCTCGGCACGGGCACGAGCGATCTGCGCCAGAGCTCGGAGCGGCCGTGCTTCGTGCGCGTCCCACCCGGCCGGTCGATCACCGACGAGGGTTTGGCACGGATCAGCGGCGAACTCGCGGCCGCAGAGTCCGGCGCAAGGGTTCGCGTGCTCGGGGCGTCGGCGGTCCCAGCGGAGGATGCGGTATTCGTCGAGCGAACCTTGGCCATGCGCTATCGAGGGCAGGCTCACCACCTCGACGTCCCGGTGTCCTCGGACGCGATCGATGGCGGAGCCTTCGAGGAGACGGTGGCTCGATTCGAGACTCAGTACGAGTCGCTCTTCGGTGCAGGTTCGGCGTTCCGGGAGGCCGGGCTGGAGGTTCTCAGCGTGCGAGTCCTGCTGACTGCCCACCTGGAGGGCTCTGCGCAGCCCGACCCCGACGGCGCACTTGTCCCCGGTGGTACCCGATCGGTCGTGTTCGACGACCCCCTGGTTCCTGTCGATTGTCCTGTCTGGTTCACCGAATTCCCGGCGCAAGGGCAGCACATCGTGGGGCCGGCGCTGGTTGTTTATCCCGGCCAGACTCTGGTCATCCCGCCGGCGTCGACGGCTCATACTGACCAGTTCGGCAATTTCGTCGT
>JANYIP010000338.1 GCA_025361995.1 Streptomycetales bacterium
AACCAGCCGCTGGACTGCGACGCGTAGATCCGGTCGGGGTCGGCCGGAGAGCCCTTCAGGTGGTACATCTCCCACCCGGGGAAGTGCGGACCGTCGACCTGCCAGTCCTGGCGGGCCTCGTCCGAGGTGAGGATGAAGGCACCCTTGCGGGTCCCGACGAGCACTCGTACACCGGTCATCGCTGCTCCTTGTCCAGTGGGCTTCGGTCACGCTACTGCGCCACACCGACAACCGCGCCGGACCGCGAGGTGCCAGGATGAGCCCGTGAGCTTCGGGCGCGCAGGCGAGCGTGGCGAACCTGTCGACCACGCGGTCGTGGGCCGGTCGGGCACGGTGACCATCGAGATCGGCGGCGGCGAGCTCCCCGGCGAGGTCCGGGTCGAGGTCCGCGGCACGGTCGAGCAGTTCATCGCGTACGCCGACTCCCCGCTCGCCGTAGGGCAGGCCGTGCTCGTCTACCGCAGCCGTGGCCATCGCGACGTCGACGTGATGGCGGACCCTTCGGTGCTCTGAGGCGTCGAGGCCGCCGGCCCGGGCCGAGTCTGGACGATCATGGGCGCGTGAGCGGTGCGGGCGTGCGAGGCTAGCCGTACCGCGACGCCCCACCGGGATCGCGGGCTGTGCTGGATCTGCTGAATCTGCTGAATCTGCTGGATCAACGTGTACGAGAGAGGCTCCGATGTTCGGTTACCGCGTTCCGGCTCCCAACGAGGCACTGCTGATCAGCGGCGCCCGACCGAGCGGCGACAGCGGGCTCGCGTTCCGCATCGTCGTCGGCCGGGGTGCGTTCGTCATCCCGATCGTGCGGAAGGCCTCGCTGCTGACGCTGGCCATGCGCGAGGCGAACGTCGACGAGCAGTGCGTGAGCCAGCAGGGCATCTCGTTGCGGGTCAGCGCCGTCATCGCGTTCAAGGTGGGCAGCGACGACCCGAGCATCGCCGCGGCGGCCCAAAGGTTCCTGGCGAACCAGGACCAGATGGACGAGCTGACCGGGCAGATCTTCGCCGGCCACCTGCGGTCGATCGTGGGCAGCATGACGGTCGAAGCGATCATCCGCGAGCGGCAGACGCTCGCCGGGAACGTCCTGGACGCATCCAAGGTCGAGATGGGCAATCTCGGGCTGGTCGTGGACTCGCTGCAGATCAAGAGCATCGACGACCTCAACAGCGGGTACATCGAGGCGCTGTCGTCGCCGCAGCGGGCGGCGGTGAACCAGGCCGCGAAGATCGCCGAGGCTCGGGCGGCCCAGGCGTCGGCTGAGGCCGAGCAGGAGAGCGCCCGTCGCCAGGCTGAGTACGCCCGGCAGACCGCCGTGCAGAAGGCGCAGTACCAGTCCGAGATCGACCAGGCGCAGCAGATGGCGGCCCAGGCGGGGCCGCTGGCCGCGGCCAAGGCGCAGCAGGCGGTGCTCGAGGAGCAGGCCAAGGTGGCGGCGCGCAACGCCGAGCTTCGGGAGGCCCAGCTGGTCGCCGAGGTCATCAAGCCGGCCCAGGCCGACGCCGAGCGGGTACGGATCGCGGCCCAGGCCCAGGCCGCCGCTACCCGGATGTCCGCCGAGGCGGCCGCCGCCGAGGGCCGCATCGCGCTGGAGCAGGCGATCATCGCTCAGCTGCCCGAGCTGGTCCGCGGGGCAGCCGAGGGGCTCAAGGGGTCCAACCTCACCGTGCTCAACGGCGCCGAGGGGCTGAACCAGGCGGTGGCGACGATCGCCGGTCAGGGTGCGGTCGTCCTGCGGACGATCCTGTCCGGGCTCAGCGGGATCAGCGACACGGCCGTACCGGCTGCACAACCGACACCGCCGACTGACGCTGCATCGCCGCCCGCGCTGGAGCGCTGAGACTCCTTGCCGGTGACGCTGTGCGTCCTGCTGTGGGCGACGCCGGGGCGCGAGGCGGCCCTGGTGACGTACGAGGACACGGTGCTCGCGATCGTGGCCGAGCACGGCGGGCGAGTCCTGCAGCGCGTGCGGGGGGACGGCTCCGACGGCCAGCCGTTCGAGGTCCAGCTCATCGCGTTCAGCTCGCAAGCAGGGTACGACTCCTACCTCACGGACGACCGGCGGAGCGCGCTGGCCGCTGAGCGTGACGCGGCCGTGGAACGTACCGAGGTCATCCGCGTCACGCTGGTCTGACGAGCGCCTCGACGGCCTCGGCGAAGACGGCTGTGTGCCGGTCCACGTCGGCGGCGGTGGTCGTCGGGCACATCAGCGCCATATTGTGGAACGGCGTGATCAGGACGCCACGGTTCTGCGCGAACAGGTGCAGGTACTCCGCGAGGGTCTCGTCGCCAGTGGTCGAGGCCTGCGTGCCGGTCCGCGGCGCCGGCCGCGCGAAGGTGTACTCGGCCCGGGCTCCCAGCTGGCTGATCGACCAGGGCAGGTCGTGGGCGTCGATGGTGGCTTGGACGCCGGCGGTGAACCGGGTGGACAGCTCGATCATCCGGGCGAAGGCCTCATCGGTGAGGACCTCGGCGAGCGTCGCCCGCATCGCTGCGGTGGACAGTGCGTTGCCGGCGAGCGTCCCGCCGATGCCACCCACGTCGACGAGGTCGGCATCGGGGTGGGCGGCCACCTGGTCGGCGATGGCCTGGGTGATCCCGTACGCCCCGGTGGGGATCCCGCCGCCGATCGACTTGCCGATGACGAAGAAGTCGGGCTGCAGGCCCCACGCCGCAGTGCAGCCGCCGGGGCCTGCGCTGATGGTGTGCGTCTCGTCGATGAGCAGCAGGGCGCCGTAGCGGGTGGCGAGCTCGCGGACCCCCTCGAGGAATCCGGGCTCGGGCAGCACGATCCCGATGTTGGTCAGCGCCGGCTCCATCACTACGACAGCCACGTCACCGCGGGCGAGGGCCCGCTCGACGCTGGCGAGGTCGTTGAACTCAGCGGCCCGGGTGGTCTCGGCGACCGGGACGGGCTCGCCGACGTTGCCGGGGCGGGTCAGGGTCTCGCCGTCGGCCCCGAGCACCGCGAAGGTCTCGTCGACGCTGCCGTGGTAGCAGTACGAGAAGGCCAGGATCTTCGGCCGTCCGGTCACCAGGCGGGCCAGCCGGATCGCCCAGCGGTTCGCGTCGGTCGCGGTCAGCGTGTACGACCACAGCGGCAGCCCGAACCGGCGGGTCAGCTCGGCGGCGACCCACTCGGCGTCCTGCGTCGGGAGCATCGTGGTGATCCCGCCGCTCGTCCCGATCCGTTCGGCCACCGCTGCGACGGTCGCCGCGGGGGAGTGCCCAGCCATCGCGGCGGTGTCGCCGAGGGCGAAGTCCACGTACTCGTTGCCGTCGACGTCGGTGATGCGGTTGCCGGACGCGCGCTCCTGGTAGAGCGGGAAGCCGCCTGCCCACTTGTTCATCCAGGTCATCGGGACGCGGCCGAAGAGGTGGTCGGCGCCGTCGAAGAGCGTGCGGGAACCGGGGTTGCGCCGGTCGTGGGTCGCCCGCTCCTGCGAGAGGAGAGCGAAAGTACGGGCTGGGTCGATCGCGGTGCGGGGGCTGGTCATCCGGACACCCTACTGACTGGCGGATCAGGGCGCGGGGGTCCCGGTGACGCTCTGCTCGCTGGTAACGCTCTGCTCGCTGGTAACGAAGTCGATGAGTTCCTCGACCCGGCCGAGCAGGGCGGGGTCGAGGTCGGCATAGCTGCGGACCGACCCGAGGATGCGGCGCCAGGCGGCGGCCAGGTCGGCAGGGGTCGCGTGCGGCCACCCGGCCGCAGCACAGATGCCTTCCTTCCACGCCACCCCCCGAGGTACGTCGGGCCAGGACGTCAGGCCGAGCCGCCCGGGGCGTACCGCCTGCCACACGTCGACGTACGGGTGACCGACGACCAGGACGTGCGACGACACGACAGCCGCCGCGATCCGGGCCTCCTTGCTGCCCGGCACGAGGTGGTCGACCAGGACGCCCAGCCGCCGGCCGGGGCCGGGCGCGAAGGCGGCGATCGCGTCCGGCAGGACGTCGACGCCGTCGAGCTGCTCGACGACCACGCCCTCGACCCGTAGGTCGTGGCCCCAGACCTTCTCGACGAGCTCGGCGTCGTGCTTGCCCTCGACGTAGATCCGGCTCGCCCTGGCGACCCGGGCGGTGTGGCCAGCCACCGGGACCGAGCCGGAGGCTGTCCGCGACGAGGGAGGCGACGCTGCGATGGTCGGGCGGACCAGGGTGACCCGCCCTCCGTCCAGCAGGAACGCACCGGGCGTCAGGGCGAACATCCGTCGCAGGCCGTGCCGGTCCTCGAGCGTGACGGCGTCCTTCTCGACGGCGACGACTGCGCCGCAGAAGCCGGTGTCCGCGCACTCGACGACCAGCTCGAGCTCGGCGGCCACGGTCGGTGGCCCGGCCGACCGGAGGGCCTTCGCAGCGGCCGCATCCGCCAGCACGTCGCTGCCGTAGTCCTTGCTGCGCACGAGGCAGCCGTCAGCTGACCGACGGCTCGGACGGCTGCGTCGGGTCGGGCAGGTCGCCGGTGTCCCCGGTGTCGGTGCTGTCGTCCAGCTCGGCCTCCGCCCTGGCAGCCTGCCGTTTGGACATCGGGTCCAGGAGCAGGTCGGACTCGACCAGCTGGTGCCGTGTCACGTAGCTGCTGACGAACGCTTGTACGGTCGCGGTCAGCGGGAGGGCGAGCAGCGCGCCGACCGGGCCGATCAGCGTCACCCCGACGATCACCGAGCCGAAGGCGACCGCCGGGTGCAGCTGCATTGTCCGCGAGGCCAGCGGCGGGGTGAGCACGTAGTTCTCGATCTGCTGGTAGATCGCCGCGAAGCCGATGACCACCAGCGCCTTGCCCGGGCTGATCGACAGGGCCACCAGGGCGGGCAGGGCGGCGCCGATGTACGTACCCACGGTGGGGATGAACTGTCCGACCACGCCGACGAAGAGCCCGAGCGTGATGGCGTACGGGATGCCCGCGATGGCGAACACGAGTGCGTGCGCGGCACCGGAGGCCAGGGCGAGCAGAACCCGGGAGTAGAGGAATCCGGCGGTCTTGGAGATCGCCAGCTCCCACACCTGCAGGACCATGATCTGCCGGGCGGGGGGCAGCACCGAGCAGACGGCCCGCCGGAAGGTCGGACCCTCGGCCGCCAGGTAGAACGAGAAGAGCAGAACGGTCAGCAGGTTGAAGACAGAGCCGACCACAGTGGCGCCGATACCCAGGGCGTTGCTCGCCACCGTGCTGCCGATCGTGCCGAGGTTGTTCTCGAGCTTCTGCAGCTGCTGGGTCAAGTTGACGTTGAAGTGCTGGTGCATGAAGTCGGAGAGCGAGCTGACGATCGACGGCAGCGACTTCGCCAGGGCCGCCACCTGGTCCACGACCAGGCCACCGATGGAGGCGATCAGCCCGCTGAAGACCAGCAGCGCCGCCAGGTAGATGGCAGCGGTCCCCAGCCCTCGTTTCCAGCCGCGCTTGGCCAGCCAGTTGACCCCGGGCTCGATCGCGAAAGCCACGAACAGCGACGACAGCAGGATGATGAACAGGTCTTTGAGCTGGGCGATCACGCCCCAGACGATGCCCACGGCGAGGAACACGACCGCCAGCGTCAGGGCCGCGCGAGAGAGCCAGCGCGGGGGGCGGTCCTGCCGCCACACCCAGGCGACTGGGGCCGACCTGTCGCTCATCGTGCCCACCTCCGCACCGGGTCTGTTGCCATTGAACCGTACCCGTGCGGGGCGGCCATCAACCGACGGACCCGCCGAGCGGCGCGACGGTACACTGGCACTCTGGGTCTGACAGTGCCAGGTCCAGCACGGGCGCCGGCCATCTGGCCGGCAGGTGGCCGGTGACTCGGAGGAGGTGCGTGGTGAGCGACGACCGCAGGCTCGCCGTGCTGCGCGCCATCGTCGAGGACTACGTGGCGACCCAGGAGCCGGTCGGGTCGCGCGCGCTGGTGGAGCGCCACCATCTCGGCGTCTCGCCGGCGACGATCCGCAACGACATGGCCGCCCTCGAGGAGGAGGGCCTGATCGCGCAGCCGCACACCAGCGCGGGCCGGGTCCCCACCGACAAGGGGTACCGGGTCTTCGTCGACCGCCTGGCCGGGGTCAAGCCGCTGTCGCCCCCAGAGCGCCGGGCGATCCAGACCTTCCTCGAGGGCGCTGTCGACCTCGACGACGTGGTCGGACGGACCGTCCGGCTGCTTGCGCAGATGACCCGGCAGGTCGCTGTCGTCCAGTACCCGTCGCTGACCCGGTCCACCGTGCGCCACGTCGAGGTGCTGGGCCTGACCCCGAGCCGGATCATGCTCGTCGTGATCACGAACACCGGGCGGGTCGAGCAGCGTGTCGTCGACTGCCCGACGCCGGTCGACGACGAGCTCCTCGCTGATGTCCGGGCGCGGCTCAACACCTGCGCTGCGGGCAAGCGGCTCACCGACGTCGCCGCCGCGGTCGCGCTGCTGCCCGACTCGTTCCTGCCCGAGCAGCGGCCCGCCGTGCTCGCGATGGTGGCCACGCTCGTCGAGACGCTGGTCGAGGAGAGCGAGGAACGTGTGCTGCTCAGCGGCACAGCCAACCTCACCCGCTTCGGCCACGACTTCCCCGACACCGTCCAGCCGGTGCTCGAGGCGCTCGAGGAGCAGGTCGTCCTGATGCGTCTGCTCGGCGAGGCCACCTCACCCGAGCACGTCACGGTACGCATCGGGCACGAGAACACGTTCGAGGGCCTGGCCGGGGCCTCCGTCGTCACCGTCGGGTACGGGACGGTCGGCTATGGCGGGAGTGAAGAAGTGGCCCGCCTCGGCGTCGTCGGACCGACCCGGATGGACTACCCGGGCACGATGGGCGCCGTCCGGGCCGTCGCCCGGTACGTCGGTCGCATCCTGGCGGAGTCCTAGTGGCCTCGGACCTCTACGCCGTCCTCGGCGTCGACCGCAAGGCCGGCCCGGACGAGATCAAGAAGGCGTACCGCAAGCTCGCCCGCGAGCTGCATCCTGACGTCAACCCCGACCCCGAGACCCAGGACCGGTTCAAGGAGATCACCGCGGCGTACGAGGTGCTCTCCGACCCGGCCAAGCGCGAGCGGTACGACCTCGGTGGGGACCCGTTCGGCGCGGGCGGTGCCGGTTTCGGGGCGGGGTTCGGCTTCGGCGACATCATGGACGCGTTCTTCGGCGGGCAGGGCCAGCGGGGTCCCCGTACCCGGCAGCGCCGAGGCCAGGACGCTCTGATCCGCATCGAGGTGGACCTCGCGGAGGCGACCTTCGGAGCCACCCGCGAGCTGCAGGTCGACACGGCTGTCGTGTGCCCGACCTGCACCGGCGCCGGAACCGCTCCCGGGACGTCCCCGACCGAGTGCGACATGTGCCACGGGCGGGGCGAGGTCCAGCACGTCCAGCGTTCGTTCCTCGGCCAGGTGATGACCTCGCGCGCCTGCCCGCAGTGCGCCGGCTTCGGAACCGTGATCCGCTTCCCGTGCACCGAGTGCTCCGGCGAGGGTCGGGTGCTGACCCGGCGGTCGCTGTCCGTCCGGGTCCCGCCGGGCGTCGACACCGGCACCCGGATCCAGCTCAGAGGCGAGGGCGAGGTCGGCCCCGGTGGAGGGCCGCCGGGGGACCTGTACGTCGAGATCCTCGAGACGCCGCACCCGCTCTTCAGCCGGCGCGGCGACGACCTGCACTGCACGGTTCCGGTCCCGATGACGGCAGCCGCGCTGGGTACCGTGCTCGAGCTCGAGACCCTCGACGGGATCGAGCAGATCGACGTACGCCCGGGGACTCAGGCCGGGCAGGTGATCCCGTTGCGTGGCAAGGGAGTTGCCCACCTGCGGGCGGCCGGTCGCGGCGACCTCCTCGTCCACGTGGACGTGGTCACGCCCACCAAGCTGGACGCCGACCAGACCGAGCTGCTCCGCAAGCTCGCCGAGCTGCGCGGCGAAGAGTCCCCGGTCGGTCAGTTCACCCCCGGCCAGCAGGGGATCTTCTCCCGGCTGCGCGACGCCTTCAACGGCCGGTGAGCGCGCCGGTCTTCGCAGCCTCCCGCGACCAGCTG
>JANYIP010000386.1 GCA_025361995.1 Streptomycetales bacterium
CGGGGCAGCCGGGTGAGTCAAGGGAGCCCAGACCTAGGGGGTGCCAGGTCGGAAACTGAAAAGGGCCCTCGGAGTATGAGTCCGAGGGCCCTGACCAGATCACCCCAGCCCCACCAGTTGCCCGGTGAGACCGATCCGCTCCGACGTGCGTCCGACCGTGTCTTCCAGTTGCCTGGTCGTGCGGCCGATGCGATCACCCAGCCGGTCCGCGATCATCCTCTGCGCCGTCGTGCACAGCCCGGCGAGTTGCCTCGCTGGGGCGGATGAGCCGATCTCCGTCCGGTCCGTCCGCCGGTTCGCGGCGCCTCCGGGTTGCCCCTTCGTTGCCGCGTTCCGAAGAACATGAGGCAGAGTCAAGCGCCCGCAGTCGAGCCGCACAAGGGGCTGTAGGCAACAACTTTTTTGCCCACCGTTGTCCACACGGTCATCCACATGCTGATGCGCTCACGCAGTCGGCTACGCACAGGGCTGTGCACAACATTCGTGGATGAGCGGGTAGTCTCAGAGGTTCTTGAGGGCGGAGACGACCTTGGTCAACGAGTCCTTTGCGTCGCCGAACAGCAGCGTCGTGTTCGGCTGGTAGAGCAGCTCGTTGTCGATCCCGGCGAAGCCGGGGCGCATCGACCGCTTGAGGAAGATCACGTTCTGCGCCTGGTCGACGTCGAGGATGGGCATGCCCGAGATCGGGGTCCCTGGCTGGCGAGCAGCCGGGTTGACCACGTCGTTCGCGCCGATGACCAGTACCACGTCGGTGGTCGCGAACTGCGGGTTGACCTCGTCCATCTCCTTGAGCTGGTCGTACGGGACGTTGGCCTCAGCCAGCAGGACGTTCATGTGGCCAGGCATCCGCCCCGCGACGGGATGGATGCCGTAGAGCACCTCGACGTCCCGGGCAGCCAGCAGGTCGGCCAGCTCGCGCACGGTGTGCTGCGCCTGGGCAACGGCCAGTCCGTAGCCGGGGACGATGATGACCTTCGTCGCGTACGCCAGCAGGATCGCCACGTCATCCGGGGTGGCCGACCGAACCGGCCGGTCAGCCCCCGCCGTGGTCGACCCGCCCGTGGAGCCGCCTCGCAGGGCACCGAAGAGGGTCGACGTGATCGGGCGACCCATCGCCGTGGCCATCAGCCGGGTCAGGATCGTGCCCGAGGCCCCGACCAGCGTGCCCGCGATCAGCAGCAGCACGTTGTCGAGCACGTAGCCGGACGCGGCGACGGTCAGGCCGGTGAAGGCGTTGAGCAACGAGATGACGATAGGGACATCTGCACCGCCGACGGGCAGCACGAAGAGCACGCCGACCGCCAGCGCGAGCACGGCCACCCCGACCGCCGCGTACGTCGCCGCGTCGACGGCGCCGCCCTTGGCGAAGGCGACGACGGCCAGCACCACAGCGCCGAGCGCCGCACCGCCGAAGAGCACCGGGTGGATGGGGAGCACGACCGGGCGGGTGGTCATGACCTCCTGCAGCTTGAGGAACGTCACCACCGAGCCGCTGAACGAGATCGAGCCCACCACGACGGTGAACAGCGAGGCGATCAGCGGGAACCCGCCGCCGGTCGACTTGAGCTCGAGGAAGGCGACGATCGCCGCCGCCCCACCACCGACACCGTTGAACAGCGCCACCAGCTGAGGCATCGCGGTCATCTGCACCCGCCGCGACGTGGGTACCGCCGCAGCAGTGCCGGCCGCGATCGCGACCAGGATCAGCGGGAGGTGCTTGAGGTCGGCGCTGACCAACACGGTGACGACGGCGATCACTGCACCGGCCGCCCCGATGAGGTTGCCGTTGCGCGCCGACTTCGGCGACGACAGGCCCTTGAGGGCGAGGATGAAGCAGATCGCCGCGACGAGGTAGGCCAGGTCGACCCAGGTCTGCTTGCTCATCGCTTCTTGCCCTTGAACATCTCGAGCATCCGGTCGGTGACGACGAAGCCGCCGACCATGTTCACCGTCGCGAGCACCACAGCGATCAGGCCGAGGGTGGTCTCGACCGCGCCGTTCGCGGCGCCGGTGACGAGGATCGACCCGACGAGGATGTCGCCGTGGATCGCGTTCGCCCCGGACATCAGTGGCGTGTGCAGCGTCGTCGAGACCTTGGAGACGACCTCGAAGCCGACGAAGACAGCGAGCACAAACACCGTGAGCAGACCCATGCTGCCGCTCATGTGGTCACCCCCTCGCGTACAGCGCCGTCGCGGGTGACCCAGCAACCGGCCACGATCTCGTCCTCCCAGTCGGGGGCGATGACGCCCTCTGCTGTCATCAGCAGGAGCAGGTCCGAGACGTTGCGCGCGTAGAGCCGGCTGGCGTCGACGGGCAGCTGGGACGGTACGTCGCGGGCGCCCCAGACCGTGACCCCGCCGATGAGGACCTCCTCGCCCGGCACCGAGCCCTCGACGTTGCCCCCGGTCTCGGCGGCAAGGTCGACGACCACCGAGCCCGGTCGCATCGTCTCCACCATCGCCCGGGTCACCAGCAGCGGCGCGGACCGGCCGGGCACCGCAGCAGTGGTGATCACCGCGTCCGACTTGGCCACGAACGGCGTCAGCAGCTCGCGCTGCCGCGCGGCCCGGTCGTCGCTCATCTCGCGGGCGTAGCCGCCGGTGCCCTCCAAAGCCTCGAGGTCGAGCTCGACGAACTTGGCGCCCATCGATCGCACCTCGTCCGCCGAGGCGGGACGTACGTCGTACGCCTCGACCACGGCGCCGAGCCGCTTCGCCGTGGCGATCGCCTGCAGGCCCGCGACGCCGGCACCCAGGACGAGCACCTTGGCGGGCGGGATCGTGCCCGCCGCGGTCATGAGGAGGGGGAGGAACTTGGGCAGGCGCTCGGCGGCGACCAGTGCCGCACGGTAGCCGGAGACCAGCGCCTGCGAGGTCAGGGCATCCATCGACTGGGCCCGCGAGATCCGGGGCAGCAGCTCGACCGAGAACGCCGCCACGTGAGCGTCCCGTAGCGCGCGGATCCCCTCGCCGTTCGTCGACGGCGACAGGAACCCGGCGGTCACTGTGCCGGGCTTCAACCTGGACACCTGCTCGGCGTCCAGTGGCGACACGTGCAGCACTGCGTCGGCCTGGGCGAGCACGTCTCCGGCCACCACCGTGGCGCCGGCCGCGGCGTACCCGGCGTCGTCGACGAAGACGTGCGCGCCGGCTCCGGACTCGACGAGCACCTCGAGCCCGGCCTTCACCAGCCGGGCGACGCTGTCCGGCATGGCTGCGACCCGGCGCTCACCGGGTCGCCTCTCGACGGGAACGACAACTCTCATCCGGCGCACGGTAGCGGGCCGGGGTGCCCCCGCGGCGCGCGACCCGCGTTTTGGCGTGCCCCGTCCCCGCAGGGAGGCCAGCCGCTCCTGACAGAATCAGGCAGGTGACCCCCCTGGACGCGGCAGCGATCCTGGCTGCGGGCTTCGTCGCGGGCGGCATGAACGCGGTGGTCGGCGCCGGGACGCTCATCACCTTCCCGGCCCTGCTGGCGGTCGGCCTGCCGCCGGTGACGGCCAACGTGACCAACACCCTCGGGCTGGTGCCCGGCTCGCTGGCTGGTGCGTACGGGTACCGCGACCAGCTCGGCCCGATCCGGCCGATCCTGCGCCAGATCGCGCTGCCCGCCTTCGCCGGCGGGCTCACCGGTGCGACGCTGGTGCTGGTGCTCCCGGCAAGGACGTACTCGGCGGTCGTGCCCGTCCTGCTGCTCATCGCGGCCGCGCTGGTCGCCGCCCAGCCCTACCTGACGGCGCGGCTGAGCCGTACCCGCGAGACGCTCGACATGAGCGAGCGAAGGGCCAGCCCGACGCTGCTGGGCGCGGTGTTCCTGGTCGCCATCTATGGCGGGTACTTCGGGGCGGCTCAAGGCGTGATCCTGCTCGCCCTCTTCGGGGTCCTGCTCGGCGGGATCCAGGCGGCGAACGGAGTGAAGAACGTCATCGCCGCCATCGTGAACATCACCGCCGCGATCCTGTTCGCGTTCCTGTCCCACCCGAACTGGGTGGCGGTGCCGCTGCTCGCGGTCAGCAGCTTCAGCGGCGGTCTCGTCGGCAGCAGGTACGGTCGGCGGCTGCCCGACGGCCTGCTGCGCTGGTTCGCCGTGCTCCTCGCCGTCGGCGTCGCCATCAAGCAGATCCTGAGCTGACCCGGTCGGCAAGGCCGTTCAGCGTCAGCCCTCGACGTACGTCTTGAGGCTGGCGAGGTTGCCCTCGACCACTCCCTTGAAGATCATCTTGCGCAGGAAGCCCGGCGCCGAGATCGAGTGGTCCACCTCGAGGGTCAGCGTCACCTCCGTGCTGTGAGCGCCGAGCTCGCGCAGCCGGTACGAGCCTTGCTGCCCCTGCTGCATCTCGCCCTCGACCAGCACCCAGCTCATCGCGTCGTCGGCGTGCTCGTACTCCAGCGTGTAGTGGTCGACGCCCAGCCTCGTGGTCATCTCGAAGCGGGCCGTCGCGGGGGTGCCGTCTTCGTACTCCTCGAGCAGCTCAGCCTCGGTGATCTCGCCGATCCAGTCCGTCTGCGACGCGACGTCGCGGACGGCGGCGAGCACCTCGGCCAGCGGCGCCGCCACCACCACCGACGCGTGGGCGCGATCGACGGGCATCAGGACACCCCCGCCGGGACCGCGGCCACGGCGAGCCCGGTGAGCTCGTAGACTCGGGCGTGCAGGTCGGCGACGACCAGGTCGGCCTCGGGCTTCATGAGCACGCTGCGCAGGATGCGTCCGCGTGCAGTGTCGGCCACCACCTCGTGACCGCGCGCTGCCAGCGCCGCGGGAGTCACCACGTACGTCGCGAGGAAGGCGCTGTGGTCCGCCATCCCGGCCGCCATCACCGCGCCGCTCACCTCGTCGACCCGCGAGAGCCGGGGCGCCGCTCCCGCAGCACTGCCGACCCGCGGCAGGTACGTCACGATGTCGAGCTCGGGCGGCTGGTAGAGGTCGAGCACATCGGAGCTGTCGATCAGCTCGGCCCAGCGCAGGGCCGCCCGCCGGCCCGGCCGAAGCACGGCGCCCAGCCCGTCGGCGGTGAGCGGGAACACCTGCAGGGTCAGCCACA
>JANYIP010000002.1 GCA_025361995.1 Streptomycetales bacterium
TCTTCTTGCTCATGATCGAGCTCGCGATCAGCGGGATCGACTCGACGGTCCCGGTGACGTCGCGCAGCGCATAGAGCTTCTTGTCGGCCGGAGCGAGCCCGTCGCCGGCGGCGCAGATCACCGCACCGACGTCGGTGAGGATCTCCAGCATCCGCTCGTTGGTCAGCGCGGCCTGCCAGCCGGGGATCGACTCGAGCTTGTCGAGGGTGCCCCCGGTGTGCCCGAGGCCGCGCCCGGACAGCTGCGGCACCGCGAGCCCGCAGGCGGCGACCAGCGGTGCCAGCGGCAGGGTGATCTTGTCGCCGACACCTCCGGTCGAGTGCTTGTCGGCGGTCCGGCGCGGCAGCAACGAGAAGTCCATCCGCTCGCCGGTAGCGATCATCGCTGCAGTCCAGCGGGAGGTCTCGCGCGCGGTCATCCCGTTGAGCAGGATCGCCATTGCCAGCGCCGCCATCTGCTCCTCGGCGACGACTCCGCGGGTGTACGCGTCGACGACCCAGTCGATCTGGCTGTCGGTCAGCTCCCCGTGGTCGCGCTTGGCGAGGATCACGTCCAGCGCCGCGTACGCCTCGCTCGCCTGGCTCACCCGTCGCCCCGCCGTTCCACCAGGTCGTCGGGGCCGAAGGCGTCGGGCAGCATCTCGGCCAGCGGGCGGATCCCCTGTGTCGTCTGCAGCAGCATCTGCGCACCCCCGTTCTCCCACAGCAGCTGCCTGCACCGCCCGCACGGCATCAGCACGTTGCCGTGGGCGTCCACGCACACCAGCGCGACCAGCCTCCCGCCGCCCGACGCGTGCAGCGCCGACACAAGGCCGCACTCGGCGCACAGGCCCAGCCCGTACGAGGCGTTCTCGACGTTGCAGCCGACCACGGTCCGCCCGTCGTCCACCAGCCCGGCCACGCCGACCTTGAACTGCGAGTACGGCGCGTACGCCCGGCCCATGATCTCGACCGCGGCGACCTGCAAGGCCACCCAGTCGATCTCGCTCACTTGCCCTGCCCGCGGCGGTACGGAATCCCGTCTGCCGCCGGCGGCCGCAACCGCTGCGAGGCCAGCGCCAGCACCAGCAGTGTCGTCACGTACGGCGTCGCCGACACGATGTGCTGCTCCAGCTCGTGGGTCTTGAGGAACCACCAGAGCACCAGCAGCGTGCACACCGCACTGATCCCGCCCGACGTCCAGCGACGGCGGTAGAGCAACCAGGCGCTGTACGCCGCCAGCGCGATCACCAGGACGAGCAGCAGCGCGTGCACGGCCGGCGGGCTGCGCAGCTGGAGCCCGTTCGTGTACCCGAAGAGCCCGGCGCCGACCGCGAGCCCGGCCGGCCGCCAGTTCCCGAAGATCATCGCCGCCAGCCCGATGAAGCCGTACCCCTGGGTCTGGCCGTCGTGGTAAAAACCCGACCAGATCGCGAGGAAAGCGCCGCCGAAGCCGGCCAGCGCACCGGAGGCGATCACCGCGAGGTACTTGTACTTGTACACGTTCACACCGAGCGTCTCGGCCGCATACGGCGCCTCGCCACAGGCCCGCAGCCGCAGCCCGAAGGCAGTCCGCCACAGCACGAAGTACGAGATCGGCAGCAGCGCCACGGCCATCACGGTGAAGTAGGCGGGCTTGTCCACGATCGCGAACAGCACGTTCGCCAGGTCGGAGACGGCGAACCAGTGGTGCGCTCCGATCGAGGCGAACCAGCCCGGCAGCAGCGGCACCGTGAACGTGCCCATCGAGGGAATCTCGCCGGACTGGGTGGGATTGTGCAGCACCTGCACAGCGAGGAACTGGGTGATGCCCAGGCCGAGCAGGTTGATCGCGACACCCGAGACGATGTGGTCCACCCCGAACGTCACCGTCGCGACCGCGTGCATCAGGCCGCCGATCGCGCCGAACGCCACCCCGGCCGCCAGCCCCTGCCAGGGACCGTAGGTCGAACCGGCCCAGCCGGCCCCCCAGGTCCCCATGATCATCATACCTTCGAGCCCGATGTTGACGACGCCCGCACGCTCGGCCCACAGGCCGCCGAGACCGGCCAGCCCGAGCGGGATCGACAGCGCGAGCGCGGCCTCCAGGGTGCCCGCCGAGGTCAGCTCGTTCGCCCCGGTGGCCACCCGGACGACGGAGAAGACGACGAGCACCAGCCCGAGCAGCACCAGCGGACGGGTCCGCTTGTCGGCCAGCAGGCTGCGGGTCCGGACCGCGATCGGCAAGGCCGCTGCCGACGCCTTGAGGTCGCTGGTCATACCGTCACCTCCCGCGCCTCGAGCGTCTGTGCGACATCGCGCTGCTGCCGGCTGATCGAGTAGCGCCGTACCAGCTCGTACGCGACGACCACCGACAGCACCGCGGTGGCCTGCATGATCGTGACGACCTCTTTGGACACCTGGTGCAGGTCGAGGATCTGCCGGGCGTTGTCGAGGAACGCCCACAGCAGCGCACCGAACGCGATGCCGAGCGGGTGGTTGCGGCCGAGCAGCGCGACCGAGATGCCGGTGAACCCGATGCCGGCCGGGAAGTTCTGCGAGTACGAGTACGACTCCCCGAGCAGGTTGGGGATCCCGATCAGGCCCGCGATGCCGCCGGACAGGAGCAGGCTGATGATCACCATCCGCTTGACGTTGACCCCGCTGGCGACCGCAGCGGTCTCCGACCGACCGGTCGCCCGCAGGTCGAAGCCGAACCGGGTACGCGACAGCAGGAACCAGTAGCCGCCGCCGACCAGGATCGCCAGCACCACCAGCCCGTACACCTTGGTCTGGGCGCCGCCGATGATCGCGAGGCCGGGCACCTGGCCGGAGGCCGGGATCACCTTGGTGCCGACGCCCTCGCTTCCGGTCACGTTCACGGCGAGCTTGCCCGGCACCAGGAGATAGCCGATGACCGCGTTCGCGATGTAGTTGAGCATGATCGTCGAGATGACCTCGCTGACCCCGCGCTTGACCTTCAGGTAGCCGGCGATCGCCGCCCACAGCGCCCCGACCCCCATCGCCACCACGACGGTGATCGCCACCGACAGGATCGGCGCCAGGTGGATCGCGCCCGCCACCCCGGCGGCGACCAGCGCAGCGAGCCTGTACTGGCCGTCCACGCCGATGTTGAAGAGGTTCATCCGGAAGCCGATCGCCACCGCGACCGCCGCCAGGTAGTAGCCGACGGCGAGGTTGATGGTCAGGACGATGCTGTCAGGCGCGGTTCCGTAGGCCCACATCCAACCGAAGGCGTCCAGCGGCGCGTGCCCGGTCCCGATCAGGATCGCCGAGGTCACCACGACCGCGAAGGCCAGCGCCAGCACCGGCGCCGCGAGCGCCAGGCCGACCCGGCGCACGCTGAAGGTGGACAGCGACTTCATGCCGCCGCCCCCGCCCCGGTCATGGCTGAGCCGAGTTCCTCGGGGGTCACGGTCGCCGGGTCGGCGCTGGCGACCAGCCGGCCGCGCAGGATCACCCGCAGCGTGTCCGAGAGCCCGATCAGCTCGTCGAGGTCGGCCGAGACGAGCAGCACGGCGAGGCCGCGCGACCGGGCCGCACGCAGCAGGTCCCAGATCGCGGCCTGGGCGCCGACGTCGACGCCGCGGGTGGGGTGCGCCGCGATCAGCAGCTGCGGCTCCCCGCTCATCTCGCGGCCGACGATCAGCTTCTGCTGGTTGCCGCCGGACAGCGCTGACGCCGCCACGTCGATGCTGGGCGTACGTACGTCGTACTCGTCGACGATCCGCTGGGCGTCCGCCTTGGCGCCGGCCGCGTCGATGAGCAGCCCCTTGCTGTTGGGGCGTTCGGTCTGGTGACCGAGGATCCGGTTCTCCCACAGCGGCGCGTCGAGGAGCAGGCCGTACCGGCTGCGGTCCTCCGGGATGTAGCCGATGCCGGCCTCGCGCCGGCGCCGGGTGGTCCAGCTCGACATGTCCGACCCACCCAGATCGACCGTCCCGGTCGCGGCCTGGCGCATCCCCATCACGGCCTCGACGAGCTCGGCCTGCCCGTTGCCCTCGACGCCGGCGATGCCGAGGACCTCGCCCTTGTGGATCGTGAACGAGATGCCCTCGAGCAGGCTGCGGCCGTCAGCGCTCACCAGGCACAGGTTCTCGACCCGCAGCACATCCACGTCGGTCACCGTCGACTCGCCGGTCGCCGGCGACGGCAGCTCGCTGCCGACCATGAGCTCGGCGAGCTGTCGGGCACTGGTCACCTCCGGGTCGATGGTGGCCACCGTCGTGCCGCCCCGGATCACCGTCACGGCATCGGCGACCGACAGCACCTCGTCGAGCTTGTGGGAGATGAAGATGACGGTCAGGCCCTGGCCCTTGAGCTCGCGCAGCGCGCCGAACAGCTCGTTGACCTCCTGCGGGACGAGCACCGCGGTCGGCTCGTCCAGGATGAGGATGCGGGCGCCCCGGTAGAGCACCTTGAGGATCTCGACGCGCTGGCGGTCGCCGACGCCCAGCTCCTCGACCAGTGCGTCCGGGTCCACCTCCAGCCCGTACTGCCGGCCCAGCTCACGGATCCTCGTCCTGGCCGCCCCGAACGACAGGAACCCCCGCGACGTCGGCTCCATGCCCAGCACGACGTTCTCGGTGACCGTGAGGTTGTCCGCGAGCTGGAAGTGCTGGTGCACCATGCCGACGCCCTCGGCAATCGCGTCGGCCGGGGACGAGAAGGTCACCTGCTGGCCGTTGACGGCGATGGTGCCCTCGTCGGGCTTGTGCATCCCGAACAAGGTCTTCATCAAGGTGGACTTGCCCGCGCCGTTCTCCCCCACGATCGCGTGCACGGTCCCCGCGCGGACGGTGATGTCGATGTCGTGGTTGGCCACGACGCCGGGGAATCGCTTGGTGATGCCGCGCAGTTCCACCGCAGGTGCCTGCTGCTCGGTCACGCTGGTGATGACACCCTCCTCGCGATGTGCCTCGGGCCCGGTCCGGACGCTATCGCGTCCGGGCCGGGCCCGGGCCTACTGGTAGTACGACGAGCTACTGGACGTCCGGAACGGTGATCGTCCCGGCCTTGATCCCAGCCGCAGCCGCGTCGATCGCCGCCTGGTACGGGCCGATCGCCGGGTTCGACGTCGCGTAGCCGACGCCGTCGTTCGTCAGGTCGAACTTCTGGACCCCGGTCAGCGGGGCACCGTTGACGCACGACTTGATGAACGCGTACACCGCGCTGTCGACCCGCTTGAGGGCCGACGACAGGATGACCGGCTGCAGGTCGGGGCTGGCCGACAGGTACTGGTCGGAGTCGACACCGATCGCGAGCTTGCCGGCAGCCTTGGCCGCCTTGAAGACACCCAGACCGGAGCCGCCCGCTGCTGCGTACACGATGTCGGCGCCCTGGTCGAACATGCCCTTGGCCACGGTCTGGCCCTTGTCAGGGGCGTTGAAGCCGGTGAAGTCCGGGGGCTGGGTGAGGTACTGGTCGATCACCTTGATGCCGGGCTTGGTGGCCTTGGCCCCGGCGTCGAAGCCGACCTGGAACGACTGAAGCAGCTTGACGTTGACCCCGCCGATGAAGCCGACCGTGCCGGTCTTGGTCGCGCTCGCGGCGAGGACGCCCGCGAGGTAGGAGCTCTGGTTGGCCGCGAAGACCAGGTTCGCCACGTTCGGCTGGAGGTTGCTCGAGTCGTCGATGATCGCGAAGTTCGTCTTCGGGAACTTCACCGACACGGCCTTGACCGCGTCGGCGTAGTTGAAGCCGATCGCGATGACCGGGTTGTAGCCGCCGGTGGCCAGCAGGGTGAGGCGGGCCTCACGCTGCGCCTCGGTCTCGTTCGGGACCGCGGAGAGCTCGTTCTTGGTGATGCCGAAGTCGGTGCCGGCCTTGTCCAGGCCGGCAGCGGCCGAGTCGTTGAAGGACTTGTCACCGCGCCCACCGATGTCGTACGCCATGCCGACCTTGATGCTCGACTTGCTCGGGGAGGCACTGGTGCTCCCGCCGGGCGCAGCGGCCGAGCCGCTGGGGGAGGCGGTGCTGCTGCTGCTGCACGCGGCGAGCGCGAGTGCGCCTGCCATCGCGACCGCAGCGAGCTTGAGTGAGCTGCGCAAGGGGTTCTCCTTCCGGTGCGCGACCCGATCCGGGTCGCGAAGAATCGGCTCACCGTATATCTACCGCGAGCGAACCTTTACCGGCCTGCGCCCACTGTTCGGCATACCGTTATGAAAGAGAGAGCAACGCCGCGCCCACCAGCAGCCGCACGCCGACCCCGATCGCGGACTCGTCGACGTCGAAGGTCCCCTGGTGCAGGTCCCGCGCAGTGGTGTCACCCGGGCTTCGTACGCCGAGCCGCGCCAGCGCACCGGGAGCGTGGCTGAGGTACCAGGCGAAGTCCTCAGCGCCCAAGCTCTGCTCGGCGACGGCCAGGTGCTCGACCCCCCCGAACGCGGTCACCGACGCCGCCAGGAGTCCCACCGAGTCCGCGTCGTTGACCACCGGCGGGACGCCGCGGGTGTAGTCGACCACCACCTCCACCCCGTACGGGGCGAGCACCGTACGCACCGCCTCCTCGACCACGGCCGGGGCCAGCTCCCAGCTGCCGGCGTCCAGCGCACGGACCGTGCCCTCGACCTCGCCCGAGTGCGGGATCACGTTGGCTGCGGCGCCGGCCGCGATCCGGCCCCAGACCACCGAGAGGCCGGCCCGCGGGTCGACGCGGCGGGAGAGCACTGCGGGGACGTCGGTGACCACCTTGCCCAGGGCGTACACGAGATCGGCCGTGAGGTGCGGCCGGGCCGTGTGCCCGCCTGGCCCGGTGAGCTGGACCAGGACGTGGTCGGCCGACCCGGTGATCGGTCCGACCCGGAGCCCGACGTCCCCGACCGGGGTCTGCGGGTCGCAGTGAACCGTGAAGATCCGGCTGACCCCCTCGAGCCGGCCGGCGCCGATGACCTCGAGGGCCCCGCCGGGGGTGGCCTCCTCGGCGGGCTGGAAGACCAGGCGTACCCGGCCCGGCAGGACGCCGGCGCGCTCGAGGTCGGCGAGCACGAGGCCGGCGCCGACCACCACCGCGGTGTGGACGTCGTGGCCGCAGGCGTGGCACCGCCCGGGGACCGTGGAGCGGTAGGCGACGTCCTTCTCGTCCGCGATGCCGAGGCCGTCGAGGTCGGCGCGCAGCGCGACCGCTGCCGCGCCCGTGCCTATGTCGGCGGTCAGCCCGGTGCCGCGCGGGAGGACGTCCGGGTGCAGGCCGGCGGCGCGCAGGTGGTCGACGACGGTCTGGGTGGTGCGGTGCTCGGCCCAGGCCAGCTCGGGGTGGGCGTGCAGCTCGCGGCGCAGGGCCACCAGTGCGACGGCATGGGCATCGGTCGAGGCCTTGACCGCTTCGACCAGCTCGGGATCGAGCGAGGCGGGCTCGCCAGTATGGGTCGGCTCGGCGGGAGGGGTGGCTTCGGACACCCCGGCAGGCTAGCGCTGGTGGTCGGTGGGTTCGCTGTCGGGCACGCGCACCGGACGCTCCTCGCCGAGCCAGACCGACGGATCGGTGTCCGCCCACGAGGACGTGATCAGCCGAGCGCGGTTGAAGCGGTCGGTCTCGTCGAAGCGTTCATGGGTCAGGGCCAGCCAGACGAGACCGGCGATCACGAGGAGGAGGACAACGACCAGCAGAAGTGGGGCAACCATTTGTCAACCATCACAAATCGGACCAGCCAGGTCAACCCCACGGGACTGTGCCAAGACTCACGGAACCATTTCCTGCCGGAGGTTTGAACGGGTGCCCCACCGAGAACTTCTAGAAAGTGTCAGTCGCCACGTACGTCCCCCACACCTCGCGCAGGGCGTCGCTGACCTCGCCGACGGTGGCTCGGGCGGCGAGCGCGTCCCGCATCGGGTAGAGCACGTTGTCCGTCCCCGCTGCGGCCGCCCTGAGCGCGGCCAGCCCTGCGTCCACCGCCGCTGAGTCCCGTTCGGCCCGCAACAGGGCCAGCCGTTCGGCCTGCTGAGCGCCGATCGCGGGGTCCACCCGCAGCGGCTCGTAGTGCTCATCGGTCTCCACGGTGAACTTGTTCAGCCCCACCACGGTCCGCTCGCAGCTGTCGATCTGTTGGGCGATCGCGTAGGCCGAGCGCTCGATCTCGCTCTTCTGGAAGCCGGCCTCGATGGCGGCCACCGCGCCGCCGTACTCCTCGACCTTGGCCATCAGCGCCCGGGCCGCCGCCTCGACGTCGTCGGTCATCGACTCCACGACGTAGGAGCCGGCGAACGGGTCTACGGTGGCTGTCACGTCTGTCTCGAACGCCAGGACCTGCTGGGTGCGCAGCGCCAGCCTTGCCGCCTTCTCCGTCGGCAGGGCGATGGCCTCGTCGAATGAGTTCGTGTGCAGCGACTGGGTACCGCCGAGGACTGCGGCGAGCCCCTGCACCGCGACACGTACGAGGTTCACCTCGGGCTGCTGCGCGGTGAGCTGGACCCCGGCGGTCTGGGTGTGGAAGCGCAGCATCATCGACTTGGGGTCCTTCGCGCCGAACTCGTCGCGCATGACCTGGGCCCAGATCCGGCGGGCGGCCCGGAACTTCGCGACCTCCTCCAGGAGCGTCGTGCGGGCCACGAAGAAGAAGGCCAGCCGGGGCGCGAACTCGTCGACGTGCTGCCCGCTCGCGACCGCCGCCCGAACGTACTCGATGCCGTCAGCGAGGGTGAACGCGATCTCCTGCGCCGGCGTGGCCCCGGCCTCGGCCATGTGGTAGCCCGAGATCGAGATGGTGTTCCACTTCGGGGTCACCTCCCGGCAGTAGGAGAAGATGTCGGTGATCAGGCGCAGCGACGGTCGCGGAGGGTAGATGTACGTACCCCGCGCGATGTACTCCTTCAGCACGTCGTTCTGGATCGTGCCGGTGAGGTCGGCGGCGTCAACCCCCTGCTCGGCGGCGACCAGCTGGTAGAGCAGGAGCAGGATCGCGGCCGGGGCGTTGATCGTCATCGAGGTGGAGACCCGGTCGAGGGGGATCGCGTCGAAGAGGATCCGCATGTCGTCGATCGAGTCGATCGCCACGCCGACCTTGCCGACCTCGCCCTCGGCGACCGCGTTGTCCGAGTCGTACCCCATCTGGGTGGGCAGGTCGAAGGCGACCGAGAGCCCGGTCTGGCCGGCGTCGAGCAGCTGGCGGTAGCGGCGGTTGGACTCCACGGCGGTGCCGAAGCCGGCGTACTGGCGCATGGTCCACGGCCGGCCGGTGTACATCGAGGCGTAGACCCCTCGGGTGTACGGGTAGGCCCCCGGCTCGCCGAGCTTGGTCGCGGGGTCCCAGCCGTCGAGGTCGGACGTGCGGTAGACGCCGTGGATCGGCAACCCCGACTCCGAGACCCGCGGCTCGCTCATGCTGCGGAGCGTACCCAGCCCCTCAGGCGGCGTGGGCGGCGCGGTCCTGCCAGCCGACCCAGGCCGCCTCGAGCGCCTGACCGACGATGCCGACCATCGAGTCCAGCAGCGCGCGGTCCGCCACCAGCGGCGGCGACAGCTGGATCACCGGGTCACCCCGGTCGTCGAGCCGGCAGAGCAGCCCGCGCTCGACCATCTGCGCGGTGAGGATGTCGCGGAGCAGCCAGCTCGCCTCGTCGTCTTCCCAGGTCTGCTTCGTCGTACGGTCCTTCACGAGCTCGACCGACCAGAAGTAGCCGGCGCCACGGATGTCTCCGACGATCGGCACCCGGCGCAGCTCCTCGAGCCCCGCGCGCAAGAACGGCTCGTTGGCGCGCACGTTGTCGAGCACGCCCTCGCGCTCGTAGATGTCCAGCGCGGCCAGCGCGATCGACGTCGTCAGCGGGTGCCCGCCGAAGGTCAGCCCGTGGGTGAAGACCGCGTCACCGGACGTGAACGGCGCCGCGACCTTCTCCGACATCAGCACCCCGCCGAGCGGCGCGTGACCCGCGGTGACGCCCTTGGCGAAGGTCAGCAAGTCAGGTCGCCCTTCGAAGCGCAGCGACCCGAACCACTCGCCGACCCGGCCGAAGCCGGTGATGACCTCGTCGGCGACCAGCAGGATCCCGTACTTGTCGCAGAGCGCCCGCAGGCCCTTCCAGTAGCCGGCCGGCGGCGTGAACGAGCCGCCCGAGTTCTGCACCGGCTCGGCGATCACGATCGCGACCTGGTCGGGGCCTTCCCACTGGATCGCCTCCTCGACCTCAGCCAGCAGAGCCGCCGTGAAGGCAGCCTCGTCGTGGCCGAGCGGGTGCCGATAGGCGTTGGTGTTGCTCACGAAAACCGTCGGGATCGGCAGCGGCTCGAACGGGTGCCTGGCGTACGTGAGGCCGGTGAACGACAGTGCGCCGAGCGAGGTGCCGTGGTAGGCGAGGCGGCGCGAGATGGCCTTGCGGCGCTGCGGCTGGCCGTTCGCGGCGTGCCACTGGCGGGCCAGCTTCCAGCCGCCTCGTTCGCCTCGCCGCCGCCGCTGGTCAGGAAGACCCGGGTCAGCCCGAGCGGGCTCGCAAGGTCGGCCAGCCGCTCCGCGAGCGCGGCGGCCGCGGGGTGGGTGACGTACCAGGACGGGGTGAACACGAGCTCGGACATCTGCTTCTGGGCCGCAGTGCCGATCTCGGCCCCGAAGCCGTGGCCGAGGTTGGTGCAGAACAGCCCCGAGATGCCGTCGATCGCGCGCCGGCCGTCCGCGTCGATGACGTGGCATCCGTCGCCGCGTACAAAGACCCGTACGTCGGAGTCGGCGAACTCGGACATGTCGGTGAAGTTGAGCAGCAGGTGGTTCTTCACCTGACGCTGCAAGGTGGCACGGTCGGTGCTGGGGCCGGAGGGGCCCATGGGGATCACTCCCGATCGACGCTGTGTCGCGAACGGCTTATCCTGAACGGATGTTCAGTACGTGACCCAGGCTAGCAGCGAGACCCCGCGACTGACTAGCCGTTCAAGTCGGCAGCGCCGAGCTCGAGAGACGCGGCCGCGAGCCACAGCTCGGTCATCCGGGCCGGTGTCATGTCGGGGTCGGCCAGCGCCAGCTGGATCGCGAGTCCGTCCATCAGCGAGGCGAGCCGGACTGTCGAGGCCTCGGCGTCCCTGGGGTGGAACGCCCCGGACGCCACGCCCTGGTCGATCACCTCGCGCAAGGCCGCTCGCCAGCGCCGGTCGAGCGCCTCACGGGTCTGCCGGGCGCCCGCGTCGCGCAGCGCGCGGACCCAGATCTCGAGCCACAGACCCCAGTCGCCGACAGCAGGGCCGGATCCAGCGCCGCGCTCCGCCATCAGGCGGAGCCTGTCGACCGGGCTCGCCGTGGCCGCCAGGCCAGCCTCGAACTCGACGTAGAACTCGTCCTCGAGCGTGGTCAGCGCCTGGGCGAGCACGCCTTCGAGCGACTTGAAGTGGTAGAGAACCAGGCCCGAGGAGGTCCCGGCCGCCTTGGCGATGTCGACCACGCGGGTGCCGGAGTAGCCGCGCTCGAGCAGCACCTCGACGGCCGCCGTCAGGATGCGGCGTCGCCGCTCCTCGGGTGCCTTGGTCGCCAGCGCCATCCCCGGTCTTTCCCTATCCTGGTGCGGTCGCGCCATGATCCTCCTGCCGAGCGGTCGTCGCAGCCCAAGAGGCGATCAGCAGGATCAACCGGGACACGTACGAGATCCACACGAGCACACCCACCGTCGCGGCGAAGGTCCCGTAGACGACGTTCGACGAGACGTGGCCCAGGATCACCCCGACGAACTGGACCAGCACCAGGAAGCCGACCGAGAAGATGGCCGCTGCCACCAGGTGCTCGCGCTCGGAGGCCACCTTGTTGGGCAGGGTTCGGAAGAGGACCCAACCGATCAGGAAGTTCGCGACCAAAGACGCGACCAGGACCAGGCCGTGGATCAGCACGGAGTGCGGCTGACCGCCCAGACCGATCCAGCCGCCGACCAGGTCGGTGGCCACCTGCGCGACCACCGTGAACACTCCGGAGGCCAGCAGCGAGCCACCGAGAAGCACGAGAGACAGCACGTCCCGCACCATCGCCCGCAGGTAGCTCAGCGAGCGCGGCTCGACGTCCCAGAGCAGGCTCACCGAGCGGCGCAGCGAGCCGATCCACCGCACCCCGGTGTACGCCAGCACCACCAGGCCGATCAGGCCGACCGCGATCCCGTCCTTCGCCAGCGCGTCCAGGTTCAGCGTCGGGAACACCGTGGCGAGCTGGCCACGCAGGCTCGCTTCGACGGACGGCGCGACCCGCGACAGCACCGAGGTCACGCCGAAGGCGACGGCGATGAGCGGGAACAAGGCGAGGAAGCCGTAGTAGCTGACCGCCGCCGCGAGCAGGGACCCCTGGACCTCGAGGTAGCGATCCACCGCCCGTACCCCGTGGTCAGCGGCCGGGCTGCGGTCGCGCACGCTGACGAGCCGGCTGCGGATCCGGTCCAGGATCGGGGCGCGCTGCGCTTTCACCCCTGCCGGCTCGGACCTGGCACAGGGCCCACCGGGCCAACCGGGTCGGCGAAGGCGAACTCCCGACGCGGCAGCCACACCCCGTCCACGTGCTCGTACCTCGTGAAGTGGTCCACCTCGAACTCCGCGGTGAACTCGGTGAGCTCGCTGGCCGCCTCGTCGAGCGCTTCTTCGGACAGGTCGTGGGCAACCGTCACGTGCGGGTGGTAGTTGAAGTGCAGCGGTCGCCACAGGACCCCGGACCGGACGGCGTTCTCCAGCCGCTCGCACCCGGAGATCCCCTCGACCAGGGCGACGAAGACCACCGGCGACACCGGGCGGAACGTCCCCGACCCGCGCAGCACCATCCGGAACGACGCCGACGCCTGCGCCACCGCCCCGAGATGGGCATCGATCTCCGGCAGCAGCGCCGCGTCGACGGTGGTCGGCGGCAGCAGCGTCACGTGGCTGGGGATCGAGCGGGCCAGCGAGTCGCCGAAGCGCTCCCGCAAGCCCGTCAGGTACGAGGCGTGCGGCTCGGGGATGGCCACCGCCACCCCGATCACCCATCCCTCGCTGGGCACGCGGGTCACCGGGTGGCCGGCAGGAATCCGACCCGGTCGTAGACCGCGGCGAGGGTCTCGGCGGCGATCGGCCGCGCCTTGGACGCCCCGGTCGCCAGCGCCTCGTCCAGCTCAGCGGGCTGCTCCAGATACGCCAGCACGCGCTCGCGGTAGGGCGTGGCCATCGCGACGAACACCTCGGAGACCGCGGCCTTGAGGTCGCCGTACCCGCGGCCGGCGAAGTCCTTCTCCAGCGTCTCGATCGAGTCCCCACCGAGCGCCGACAGGATCGTCAGCAGGTTGGTGACGCCGGGCTTGGCCGTCAGGTCGTAGCGGATCTCGGTCTCCCCGTCGGTGACCGCAGAGCGGATCTTCTTCGCGTTCACCTGCGGGTCGTCGAGCAGCCACAGCACACCCTGGCCGCCGATGCTCTTGCTCATCTGCTTGTCGGGCAGCTGCAGGTCCAGGATCTTGGCGGTGCCCTTGACGATGTACGCCTCGGGCACG
>JANYIP010000044.1 GCA_025361995.1 Streptomycetales bacterium
CGGAACCCCGCCACCGCGTCGTCCGCGTTCGTCCCGGTGGCCACGTGGGCGACCCCGAGGGAGTCGGCCACCGGGCGCAGCACGTCCAGGAGCTCGGCCTTGCAGAAGTAGCAGCGGTCGCCGGCGTTGCTGCGGTACCCCTCCACGGCCAGCTCGTAGGTCCGAGGGGTGACGTGGCGGACCCCCAGCTCGGCCGCGAAGGCGCTGGCTGCCTCGAGCTCCGAAGCCGGCAGCGACGAGGAGACCGCGGTCGCTGCCACGACGTGGTAAGGCCCGAGAGCCCTGGTCGCGGCCGCGAGCAGGAAGGCCGAGTCGGCGCCGCCGGAGAAGGCCACGATGACAGTCCCGAGCGAGGCCAGGTGCGCGTCGAGACTCGCCAGCCGCCGCGCCAGCAGGTGCTCGGCGAACCAGGCCGGGAAGGCGGCGAGGTCGTCGAGCACGACGCTCGCTCCGGCAGCCCGCAGCTCGTCCGCTGTCGCCGACCCGGTCGGGACACCGACGGCGACTGAGCCTGCGACGACCGCAGCCTGTACGTCAGCCACGTGATCGCCGACGTAGACGCTGACGCCGTGCTCGAGCAGCGCCTCGGTCTTGGTGTGCGCCCAGCGCCAGCCGAGCACGTGGTCGGCGGCGATCCCGAGATGGTCCAGGTGCAGCCTGGCGTTCGGCTCGTACTTGCCGGTGATCACGATGACCGTCCCGCCGGCCGCACGGACCGCAGCCACCGCCTCGGCTGCTCCTGCCAGCGCGGGCGTGGGGGCGATGGCCAGCGCCGGGTAGAGCGCACGGAAGCGGTCACCCGCAGCGGCGATCTGGTCGGGCGGGAACCACCGTACGAGCTCGTCCTCGAGCGGGGGGCCGAGACGACTGACCGCTGCCGCGCTGTCGATTGCCACCCCGGTCTCGGCCGCGAGGGCGTCGTACACGGCTCGGATCCCAGGACGGCTGTCGATCAGCGTCATGTCCAGGTCGAAGCCGACCACGGGGCTGGTGCTCACCCCGTCAGCGTACGGGGGCGCTTGTAGGCTCTCGCGCATGCGACGGATCGGGCTCATCGGCGGGCTCGGCTGGCCGTCCACCGAGATCTACCACCGGCTGATCAACGAAGACGTCGGACGTCGCCTCGGTGGCGCACACAGCGCGCGCCTGGTCATCTGGTCCGAGGACTTCGAGCACGTCAGCGCACTTCAGCGGTCCGGCGACTGGGCTCAGGCCGGCCTCGTGCTCGCCGGCGGCGCCCAGGCCCTCGAGCGGGCGGGCGCCGAGCTGATCGCGATCACCGCCAACACGATGCACCTGGTCGCCGACGACGTACGAGCCGCGGTGGACATCCCGCTGATCCACCTGATGGAGGTCGTGGCCGGCGCCGCGTCCGCTGCGGGACTGAAGCGGCTCGGGCTGCTGGGGACCAAGTACACGATGACGTCACGGCTCTACCCCGACGTCTGCGAGCCACTCGGCATCGAGGTGATCGTGCCGGACGAGGACGACCAGGAGTGCGTGCACGACGTAATCTACGACGAGCTCACCCACGGCCGGGTGCCGCCTGCCGCGAAGTACGCCGTCACCGAGGTCGCCGACCGGCTCGTCGACGCAGGCGCAGACGGGGTTGTCCTCGGCTGCAGCGAGCTCGGCCTCGTGCTGGCGCCGGGCTCGCTCGATGTCGCCGTCCTGGACGCCACCGCCCTGCACTCCCGCGCCATCGTCGACGCCGCCCTCGCCTGACCCCCAACCGAGCCAGCCGAGCCGCGCCAGGGTCATGACGGCGGTCCCCGTTACGGTCCGGTCGGAATCAGGTTTGCTGCGTCGGCCAGGTGCGCAGTCCGCCGTGGAGGAGCAACTTGGTCGAGCGGCCCGCTCGATCGTCATCGGGGAGTGATCATGAACCGCAGGTCGCGCAGTGCCGGATCGACCGGCGAGGGCGCCGCGAGCGACAAGAGTCGCCCGGACGTCGGCAAGAGCTACTACGACATCGTGCGCAGCATCAGCAAGGATCCTGAGGTCCTTCGTGCCGTCACCGAGGCCGAGCGGAACGAGACTGCCGAGCGCAGGGGAACAGCGACAGGAAAGGCAACGTAAACTGGGTCGGATGACCACCCGGAGCTTGGCCGACGCGCTCCGTGCGGCGAGCGACGAGGCCCTTGCCGAGCTCCTCGGTCTGCGCCCCGAACTCGTGTCACCAGTGCCGGCCGACCTCACCCAGCTCGCCGCCCGAGCCACCACGGCTCCGTCGGTCGCCCGGGCGCTCGACCGCCTCGACCGGTGGACGCTGCAGGTGCTGGAGGCCGCGTGCGCGGGGACCGAGGCCGGCTCCTCCGACGCGGCGACGTACACGGCGATCCGCGCCCTGCTCCCGGAGGCGACGGACGAGCAGGTCAGGCAAGCCGTCGACCGGCTGCTCACGCTCGCGCTGCTGTGGGGCGACGACGAGATGCTGCACATCGTCGTGGGTGCCCGGGAAATCATGGGTACCCACCCGGCGGGCCTGGGGCCCTGCCTCCAGGTCCTTCTCGGAGCCCTCGCGCCATCCCGGGTCACCGCGATCCTGTCCGACCTCGACCACGCCGGTGCCGCCGCCGACCACCAGCCGGGCAGTCCCGGGGCAGCGATCGACGCTGTGGTCGCTCACCTCGGCGACCCCGTCCAGCTGACTGCGCTCCTGGGCACTGCGCCGCCGGAAGCGATCACCTTGCTCGACCGGCTGGCCTGGGGACCGCCGATCGGCGCCGTGGAGCGCGCCGACCGCGAGGTACGTACCGCCACCGCGACCTCTCCCGTCGACTGGCTGCTGGCCCGCGGGCTGCTCGTCGCGGCCGACACGGCGACGGTCGTCCTGCCCCGCGAGGTGGCGCTGCACCTGCGCGGCGGACGCGCGTTCGCCCAGGCGCAGCCGTCGGCCCCCGTCCCGGCCGGGACCCGGCGTGACCAGGTCGACCGTACGGCGGGGGGCCAGGCCTTCTCCTTCATCCGGGCCACCGAGGACCTCCTCGAGGCCTGGGCACTGGACGGCCCCGCGGTGCTCAAGGCCGGCGGCCTCGGCGTCCGCGAGCTCCGCCGGGCTGCCCTGCTCCTCGACGTCGAGGAGTGGGAGGCGGCGCTGGTGATCGAGACCGCGTACGCCGCCGGGCTGCTCGGTCAGAGCGGGGAGCTCGAGGACAGCTGGCTGCCCACCCCGGCGTACGACGCGTGGCGAGCCGACCCGCCCGAGGAGCGCTGGGCGAGGCTCGCGGAGGCATGGCTACGAACGACCCGGCTGCCGGGCCTGGTCGGGTCCCGGGACGACCGCGACAAGGTCGCCGCTGCGCTGGGACCTGACCTCGACCGCACCCTCGCCCCCGAGGTACGGGCGGCAGTGCTGGCCGTGCTCGCCGCGGCTCCGGCGCGCACCGCCCTGGTCGAGGCGGACATCGAAGCCGTCCTGATCTGGACCCGCCCGCGACGCCCCAGCAGGCTCCGGCACCAGGTCGTCGAGTGGACCTTGCGCGAGGCGGAGCGCCTCGGCCTGACCGGTCAGGGCGCCCTGTCGCGCCCAGGTCGCGCGCTGCTGGGGCCGGTGTCCACCGGAACGACGGCCGCGGACGCTGCGGCGGATGCCCTCGCCCCGCTGCTCCCCGAGCCGCTCAACCACGTGCTCCTGCAGGCCGACCTCACCGCGGTCGCGCCGGGGCCGCTGGTCTCCGACCTCGCCCACGCGCTCGCCCTGATGGCCGACGTGGAGTCGACCGGTGGCGCCACCGTCTACCGCTTCACCGAGGACTCGGTCCGCCGTGCGCTCGACGCCGGGCGCAGCGCGTCGGAGCTGCACGCATTGCTCGCCAAGCACTCCAGCACCCCGGTGCCCCAGCCGCTGACGTACCTGATCGACGACATCGCCCGGCGGCACGGCCGGATCCGGGTGGGCGCCGCCTCCTCATACCTGCGGTGCGACGACGAGGGCGTCCTGGCCGAGCTGCTCGCCGACAAGCGGTCCGCCGAGCTCCGGCTGCGCAGGCTCGCCCCCACCGTGCTGGCGGCGCAGGCGCCCGGCGACATCGTGCTGGAACGTTTGCGCAGCATGGGTTTCGCGCCCGCCGGGGAGAGCGCAGACGGCGCCGTGCTGATCCGTCGGCCGGACTCACGGCGTACCGCAGCCCGGCAGCGGCCCCCGCGGCTCGTCCCAGAGATCTCCGCGCCGAGCGCCAACCTGTGCGCCGCGGCCGTGCGGGCCCTGCGCGCCGGCGACCGCGCGACCAACGCCCCGCGCGGCGCCGTCGTCCGGGGCATGGCCGGCCTCGGCGTGCTGCCTCGCACCGCCGCCGCGCAGACCCTCGCCCTGCTGCAGTCCGCGCTGGACCACGAGCGCGCGATCTGGATCGGGTATGTCGACCAGCACGGCTCGGTGACCGAGCGGGTGGTCGACCCCATCCGGCTCGAGGGCGGCTACCTGACCGGGTACGACCACCGGTACGAGGAGGTGCGGACCTTCGCGGTGCACCGCATCACCGGCGTCGCGGCGCTCGAGGGCGTTGTCGGTGCCGACGAGGAGAATCAGGACCTGCCAGACCGCACGCCGAAACCATCCACCCGAGTCAGGGGACCTGCGTGACCGACGGACCGCTCATTGTCCAGTCCGACAAGACCCTGCTGCTCGAGGTCGACCACCCGTTGGCGCAGGAGTGCCGGCTCGCCATCGCGCCGTTCGCCGAGCTCGAGCGCGCGCCCGAGCACGTCCACACCTACCGGCTGACCCCGCTGGGCCTGTGGAACGCCCGGGCCGCCGGCCACGACGCCGAGCTCGTCGTCGACACCCTGCTGCGCTACAGCCGGTACGCCGTCTCGCACGCCCTGCTCGTCGACGTCGCCGACACGATGGGCCGCTACGGCCGGCTGAAGCTGATGAACCACCCCGCGCACGGCCTCGTCCTGGAGTCGAGCGACCGGGCTGTCCTCGAAGAAGTGTTGCGCAGCAAGAAGATCCAGCCCCTGCTGGGCGCCCGGCTCGACCCCGACACCGTCGCGGTGCACCCGTCCGAACGCGGCCACCTCAAGCAGGTCCTGCTCAAGATCGGCTGGCCCGCCGAGGATCTCGCCGGGTACGTCGACGGCGAGGCGCACCCCATCTCGCTGGTGGAGGACGGCTGGACTCTGCGTCCGTACCAGCGCGAGGCGGCCGACGGCTTCTGGGCCGGTGGCTCGGGCGTCGTCGTGCTCCCTTGCGGCGCCGGCAAGACGATCGTCGGCGCGGCCGCGATGGCGCGGGCCCAGGCGACCACCCTCATCCTGGTCACCAACACGGTCTCGGCCCGGCAGTGGAAGTCCGAGCTGCTCAAGCGGACCACGCTGACCGAGGAGGAGATCGGCGAGTACTCGGGCGCCCGCAAGGAGATCCGCCCGGTCACCATCGCGACCTACCAGGTCATGACCACCCGGCGCAAGGGTGTCTACGCCCACCTCGAGCTCTTCGACGAGCGCGACTGGGGCCTGATCATCTACGACGAGGTGCACCTGCTGCCGGCCCCGATCTTCCGCTTCACCGCGGACATCCAGTCGCGTCGCCGGCTCGGGCTGACCGCCACGCTCGTCCGCGAGGACGGCCACGAGGGCGAGGTGTTTTCCCTCATCGGGCCCAAGCGGTACGACGCCCCGTGGAAGGACATCGAGGCCCAGGGGTACATCGCTCCGGCGGACTGCGTCGAGGTACGGGTCACCCTGTCCGACCACGAGCGGATGACGTACGCGACCGCCGAACCCGAGGAGCGCTACCGGCTCTGCTCCACAGCACGCTCGAAAACTGCGGTGATCGAGCGCCTCGTCCAGCTGCACGAGGGCGCCCAGACGCTCGTCATCGGGCAATACCTCGACCAGCTCGACGACTTGGGCGAACGTCTCGGCGTACCGGTGATCAAGGGCGAGACGACCGTGCGGGAACGCGAGCGGCTGTTCGAGGCGTTCCGCACCGGCGAGGTGCACACCCTCGTCGTGTCCAAGGTGGCGAACTTCTCCATCGACCTGCCCGAGGCGTCGGTGGCCATCCAGGTCTCGGGCTCGTTCGGGTCCCGCCAGGAGGAGGCCCAGCGGCTCGGGCGCATTCTGCGGCCCAAGGCCAACGGCGGCACCGCGCGCTTCTACGCCGTCATCGCTCGCGACACCGTCGACCAGGACTTCGCCGCGCACCGGCAGCGTTTCCTGGCCGAGCAAGGGTACGCGTACCGAATCATCGACGCGGACGACGTGATGTCCGACGACGAGGTCTAACCCTCGACGCGGAGTACGACAAGGCACGAGACCCAGCGATAGCGAGGGCTGCCGGAGCGTTCAGGCCACGTCGCACAGAACGTGCGACAGCTGAGCCGGTTCAGTGACTTGGACGTCGTGTCCGGCGTCGATATTGGCGACCTGGTCGAAGTGCTCGTCTCGTGCCTTCTGAGCGAACCCGGCGAACCCGAACTGCGTGCATGACAGATACACCCGGCGCAGCTGGGTGGCGTTTCCCTGTGGTGCTTGGAGGGGCTCTTGGTGCGTGCGGATCGGCATCGGAGTGAGTCGATCGTTCACCCACCGCGCCAGTTGGGGATCAATGACGCCGAAGTCCGCTGCCGTCATGGGTGGGACGAGCCATCCTTGGCCTTCTTGGTCCGCCGCCGCCTGGAAGGTCGACTGCGTTCCGGGCATCACGTCAAAGCAGCACTGACCGTCCTCGGCCAGTAGTGCATCCAGGTAGATCAACGAACGGATCCGGGTGGGCTGGCGGTCTGCTAGGGCAGTGAGGATCAAGCCCGCGTAGCTGTGGCCGACCAACGTCACGTCCGTCATGTCCTCACTGGCCAGTAGTGCCTCCACCTGGGCGACATGCACGCTCAACCCGGTGTCAGGGCGGGCCTGGTCGGCCAGATCGCCCAGGCCGACCAAGGTGGGTGCCACCACCCGATGCCCCTGCTGCGTCAGCAAGGGGGTTACTCGGTCCCAGCACCAG
>JANYIP010000075.1 GCA_025361995.1 Streptomycetales bacterium
GTCAGCTCGACCGACAGCGGGACCCGATGGAGCCGCCCTCATCCGGTCCCGGGCGACGGGCTCACCTACGGGCTCATCGCCGCCGCGGACTGCTCGCACCTCGTGCTCGCCCCGGCGCCGATCAGTGGCGACGGCCCGTACACCTACCGGGTGCTGTCATCGAGCGACGGAGGCCGGCACTGGCGCAGCGCCGTGGCCTACCCCGCACAGATCGAGGCGGGGGCGCCGGCAGCCGGCTACCTGGCATTTCAAGGCAGCGCCGTCGGGCACTGGGTCGGGGACCCGCGGGCCATCTGGTCGACCACCGACTCAGGCGCTCACTGGGTCCGCCAATTGTTGCCCTAGGCGCCCGTTGATCATGGACTTGGGGCCAAGTTGATTGAGGAAGTTGGGGGCAACTAGTCCATGATCAACGCGGAGGCGGAGGCGGAGGCGGAGGCGGAGGCGGGGGCGGCCAGAGGTCGGTGACGGCGACGCCGAGGTCGGCAAGGAGAGTACGGAGCAGCGGCAGCGAGATCCCGATGACGTTGGCGGCGTCGCCGTCCACGCCCTCGATGAACCACGCCCCCAGGCCGTCGATGGTGAACGCGCCGGCCACCCGCAGCGGCTCACCGGTGTCGACGTACGCCACGATCTCGGCGTCGCTGGGCCAGCCGAAGTGCACGATGGTACGAGCCACGGCTCCCGCCGACTGACCGGACGCGGTGTCCACGAGGTGGTGCCCGGTGACCAGGGTCGCGCTGCGGCCCCGCAGGTCGTGCCAGCGCGCGACGGCCTCGGCCGCGTCGGCGGGCTTGCCGAGGGCAACGCCGTCGAGGTCGAGCACCGAGTCGCAGCCGACGACGAGCGCCCCGGCAGCGGACGGCAGCGCCGCGACGGAGGTCGCCTTGCGCTGGGCCAGCTCGAGCGCGACCGCCGCCGGGTCACCGGTGACGTCGTCCTCGTCGACCCCGCTGACGACGACCTCGGGGTCGAGGCCGCCGGCGCGCAGCCGCGCCAGCCGAGCTGGGGAGGCCGACGCGAGGATCAGCCGCCGGGTCACCGGGGGAGGCCGGAGGCGCGCCAAGCCCCCGGCGAGGGGCTGACTGCGGGCCGGATGTTGCGGCTTCGGCTGCGCCAGAGCGATCGCGCCGGCGCGGGGGGTGCGCCACCTGACCCGCGGGTCGCCAGAGCGATGACGACCGCGGCGATCTCGTCGTCGGTGGGCTCGCCCCGCACGATGCGCAGCAACGGCCGGGCCCTGTCGTCGATTTCTGAGTTCGCCACTAGAGCGGGATGTTTCCGTGCTTGCGCGGTGGCCGGTTCTGCCGCTTGTTCCGCAGCGAGCGCAGGGCGCGCACGACGTACGCCCGGGTGTCCGAGGGTGCGATGACAGCGTCGACGTACCCTCGCTCGGCCGCCAGGTACGGGTTCAGCAGGGCGTCCTCGTACTGCGCGATCAGCCCGGCCCGGGTGGCGTCGACGTCGGTGGCCTCGCTGATCTCCTTGCGGTGCAGGATGTTCACGGCGCCCTGCGCGCCCATGACTGCGATCTGTGCTGTGGGCCACGCGAGGTTGACGTCGGCGCCCAGGTGTTTGGAGCCCATCACGTCGTAGGCGCCGCCGAACGCCTTGCGGGTAATGACGGTGACGAGCGGCACGGTGGCCTCGGCGTACGCGTAGATCAGCTTGGCGCCGCGCCGGATGATGCCGTTCCACTCCTGGTCCGTGCCGGGGAGGAAGCCGGGTACGTCGACGAAGGTGAGCACCGGGATGTTGAAGGCGTCGCAGGTGCGCACGAAGCGGGCGGCCTTCTCGGAGGCGTCGATGTCGAGCGTGCCGGCGTACTGCATCGGCTGGTTGGCGACGACGCCGACGGACGAGCCCTCGACCCGGCCGAACCCGCACAGGATGTTCGGCGCGAACAAGGCCTGGACCTCGAGGAACTCTGCGTCGTCGACGATCGCGCCGATGACGGTGTGCATGTCGTACGGCTGGTTGGCCGAGTCGGGGATGATGCGGTCCAGCGCCAGGTCGGACTCGGTGCGCTCGAGGTCGCTCGGGCCGCCGAAGATCGGCGCGTCCTCGAGGTTGTTGCTCGGCAGATACGACAGGAGCGCCCGCGCGAGGTCGAGGCAGTCCGCCTCGTCGGCGGCGACGAAGTGCGCGACGCCTGACTTGGAGTTGTGCGTCCGCGCTCCCCCGAGCTCCTCCATCTCGACGTCCTCACCGGTCACCGTCCTGATGACGTCCGGCCCGGTGATGAACATGTGCGAGGTCTGGTCGACCATCACGGTGAAGTCGGTGATCGCGGGGGAGTACACCGCACCGCCCGCACACGGACCCATCACCAGCGAGATCTGGGGGACGACGCCCGAGGCGAGCACGTTGCGGCGGAAGATCTCGCCGTAGAGGCCGAGCGAGACGACGCCCTCCTGGATCCGGGCACCGCCGGAGTCGTTGATGCCGACGACCGGGCAGCCGATCTTGAGGGCCATGTCCATGACCTTGACGATCTTCTCGCCGAAGACCTCCCCGAGGGAGCCGCCGAAGACGGTGAAGTCCTGGGCGAACACACAGACCTGGCGTCCGTCGACGGTGCCGAAGCCGGTGATGACGCCGTCGCCGTACGGCCGGTTCTCGACGAGGCCGAAGCTGGTGGCCCGGTGCCTGGCCAGGGCGTCGGTCTCGACGAAGGACCCCGGGTCGAGGAAGGCTTCGACGCGCTCGCGGGCGGTGCCCTTGCCGCGCTTGTGCTGGTTGTCGATCGACCGCGCGGAGCCGGCGGCGCGCGCCTCGTCGGTCTTGTGCCGGAGCTGGGCGAGCTTGCCGGCGGTGGTGTGCAGGTCGGGGAGGGGCTCGGCGGAGGTGGTCGCGGGCTCCGGTGCGCTGGCTGCCATGCGCCGTAGCGTAGCCACGTGGCTGACGACCGGTTTGAGAGCCTGGCCCGGCCGCCGCTCGCCCCGGCTGCTCTGAGCCGGGCGCTGGCCGGCCCGGACCGGCCGTGGCGCGAGCTGCGGGTGGTCGGGCGGACCGGATCGACCAACGCCGACCTCGCCCAGGCGGCCCTCGACGGCGCCGCCGGCGGGCTCGTGCTGATCGCCGAGGAGCAGACCGCCGGCCGGGGCCGGCTGGACCGCAGCTGGACCGCGCCGCCCCGCTCCGGGCTGACCTTCTCGGTGCTGCTGCGCCCGGACGTGCCGGCCGCCCGCCTGAGCTGGCTCCCCCTGCTGGCCGGGCTCGCGGTGGCCGAGGCCGTCGGGCGGATCGCCGAGCTGGAGATCACGCTGAAGTGGCCGAACGACGTACTGGTCGGGGACCGCAAGCTCGCTGGCGTGCTGGCTGAGCGGGTCGGCGGCGCCGTGGTGGTCGGGATCGGACTGAACGTCTCGACCCTCCCTTCGGAGCTGCCCGGTCCGGCCGCGACCTCGCTGGCGATCGAGGGGGCAGCGTGCACGGACCGCGACCCTGTCCTTCGCGGGGTGCTGCGCCGACTCGCCGAGCGGGTCGCGCGCTGGGACACCCCGGTGGGAGATCCGGGGCTGCCCGCGGCGTACGCGGACCGGTGCGCCACCCTGGGCCGGACGGTCCGGGTCGAGTTGCCCGGCGTACGCAGCGTCGAAGGGACGGCGCAGGACCTCGACGACGAGGGCAGGCTCGGTGTCCGTACCTCGACCGGGTTGGTACGGGTCGGCGCGGGCGACGTGGTGCATCTGCGCTGACTTAGTGGTCCCCGAGCCGAGAATCCGTGGAACGATGCGCCCATGGGCTACCCGACCAAGCTCCTCACCGAGGGCGAGAAGATCGAGTTCGAGATGCGGCCGCACTGGCGGTCCATGTTCTTCCCCTCGATCGTGCTGATCGCCACCGTGGGGGCTGCCTCGTACCTCTACGCGATCGTCCCCGACGGCAGCGCGCAGAAGTGGCTGCGGTGGGCGATCCTCGCGGTTGCGGTGATCGTGATCATCGGCTGGTTCGTGCGGCCGCTGCTGGTCTGGCTCACGACCCAGTACGTCTTCACGAGCAGGCGGATCATCACCCGGACCGGGATCATCGCCCGCAACGGCAAGGACATGCCGCTGTCGAAGCTGAACGACGTGAGCTTCTCGTACACGATCTTGGAACGGATCCTGCGCTGCGGGACGCTGACCGCGTCGTCGGCCTCGGACGAGGGCAACCTGGTGATCCGGAACGTGCCGCGGGTCGAGGAGATCCAGCGCGAGATCTACCGGCTGTCCGAGAACGACGCCGAGCGTCGCCGGCACAGCGCGTCCGACGGCGCCTAGCGGCCCACCAGTGGACGGACCTGCGGACCACCTGAGCGCGGCCGACCTGGACGCCCTCCTGCTCGGGGCCCCCCGGACGTACACCAGGGACGGCGCAGCGGAGGCTGCCGGAGTGCCGCTGGATCGGGCCCGCAGGTTCTGGCGGGCCCTCGGTTTCGCGAACACCGGCTCGGCCGTGGCGTTCACCGACGCCGACGTCGAGGCGATGCGGCGGATCGCCCGGCTGGTCGCCGACGGGACGCTGACCGAAGACATGGCCATCGGCATCACCCGGGCGCTCGGGCACACCACCGCCCGGCTGGCCTCGTGGCAGGTCGACCTCGTGCTCGACAAGCTCTCCGGCGGAACCGGTCTGCGGGCCGGCCTGTCGGTCACCGAGGCGTACGAGACGGCGCGGACGCTGCTGCCGGAGCTGGAGGCGCTGCTCCTGCACGCGTGGCGCCGCCAGCTGGCCGCGTCGGTCGACCGGGTGCTTTCCGACGACGACACGCTGGTCGACGCAGCGCACCTGACCGTCGGCTTCGCCGACCTCGTCGGGTTCACCCGGCTGTCCCGGCGGCTGGAAGAGCGGGACCTCGCAGCTCTGGTCGAGCGGTTCGAGCAGGCCGGCGCCGACCTGATCACCGCGGCGGGTGCTCGCATGGTCAAGACGCTCGGCGACGAGGTGCTCTTCCTGGCCGACTCACCGGGCAGCGCGGCCGAAGCGGCGCTGACCCTGCTCGAGGCGTTCGGCGGTGACCAGGCGGTCCCCGACCTGCGGATCGGGCTGGCCACCGGCCTGGTGATCGCTCGGATGGGCGACGTCTTCGGCACCACCGTCAACCTCGCCAGCCGGCTGACCTCGCTGG
>JANYIP010000096.1 GCA_025361995.1 Streptomycetales bacterium
ATTTGGGAGCGGGGGTCAGACTCGAACTGACGACCTTCGGGTTATGAGCCCGACGAGCTACCGGACTGCTCCACCCCGCATCGTACAAAGGTAGTATGCCACAGGTTGGCTTCAGAGTCAAGAGGACGTTTGAATCCTGCGCTTCACAGCCCGACAACCATACGTCCGTTAGTTGCGAACAGGAGTTTTGGACAGTTCCATCTTGAGTCTGTCTTCGAACTCAGCGAGAGTAGCCGCCTTCATCGCAAATCGAAACAAATTCTCAGTTTGAACGACGCTTTTGAGTTGAAGAACCGACGACTTCACTTCTTCCGGAATTGACTCAAATCGATTCGTCAGGAATTCGAGAATGAATTCCTGAGACAGTTCCATCTTGCCTTCCATCTTGCCTTCCAGTTTGCCCATTTTAAGCCATTTTTTTCACGCGGCGACATCAGTTCCACTTTTTCATCCTCCTCTTCCGCCTCTATTTCCGCCTCAAATCGGTCTTTCAACTCTTGAGGCAACCTCATGATCCAGTCAATAAAACCGAATAAACTTTCTATCACCCGGCGTTCCCAACCGCGTGTGAACAAAATACGGGAGAGGCGCAACTTCCAATTGAATCTCGCGAGCGGGTCGCCCTTAGTTTCCAACGTTTTCAAGTGAACGAGAATCGCGAGCGCAAAGGGATTGCCGCTTTCCTCCAGTTCTTTCTCTCGACCGATATAATCCGTGAACTTGACGACGCCGAACCGGATTGAAGTCTCGCTTTTTCCAAAACCATTAGGTAAAAGAATCCGGCTTCCAATTCGCGTTTTCATTCGCCAATACGGCGTAGCTGGCAACGGCGACATCGTACAAATCAAAAGGTCTTACGTTATAAATGAACATTCGTCGAGGAAAGTTCTCGTCTTCCTGAGCCTGAAGCTCGATATGGATAAGAATCCAACGCTCTAACCCGCTCTTCAACATCGCTTTTACAAGACAGTCCGCAATAACGAAGTTGTTTTTCGAGCTTCTTGATATTCGGCGGAACTCCTTGTCCAGAAACTCGACTTCCTGCGACCAATCAATTTCATTATAGGCGTCTGTATCGGCGAACGCCGGAAAATGAGGCAGATTCTCTCAAAAATAGACTTTCCAGGGTCCATCAAAGTTGTCTTCGACCGGTTTCAGTCTCTTTTTCGTCAAACTTGACTTCCCTGCTCAGTTCACGTCTATGAAGTGATTATACTCCCTATTTCAGTCATCGCATTTATACGAAGGTCTTGCCCGAGGCGATGGAGAATATCGTACTATCCATACTTCAAGCCGGGCGCAGCTTATTAGACGCTCGCTAATCCAAAGGAGCAGACCTTGAAATCGCGACTTGACCTCGCTCGAATTTTTACTTCCGTCCTGTTCATTCCTCTCTGCGCAAGCGCTCTAGCAGGAATTGGGAATCCCGCAAAAGGGCAGGATCGCCTTCCAAAAATGCCCGGCTACCAACGCTATCAGGAGATGGGGGGAAAGCTGAACGAGATTCGGCAGAAGCTTTTCTTCGGGGGAGCGACTTCGATAAATTGGCTAAAAGACGGAAGCGGAGCGGAATATGAGAGCGGCGGAAAGCCTTACCGAGTCAATTTCGCGACAAAAGAGATCGTTCCAATTGACAAGCTGACTGCGACTAACCCTACCGAAGGCAGACCGGGAGGAAGACGACGACCCGCCGGAGCCTTGGAGCGAGGCAGACAATACTCCTCTCTCCCATCTCCGGACGGAAAATTCAAGGTCTCTTATAAAGAAAACAACCTGTGGCTATCGCTTGCAGACGACGCCAACCCGAAAAAAATTACGCTCGACGGGGATGCGACAAAAAGAGTCAAATACGGCACTGGCAGCTGGGTCTACGGCGAGGAGTTGGATCAGACGACCGCGTTCTGGTGGTCGCCGGACAGTAAAAAAATCGCCTTCTACCGGTTTGACGAAAGCCTGATTAAAGATTTCTATCTCGCTATGAACACAGCGGACGTTCAGGATAAACTGGATGTCGAGCCGTACCCGAAGGCGGGGTCTCCTAATCCGGTAGTCGACGTATTCGTTTTCGATCTGGAAAGCGGGAAGACGACGCGCATCGACGTTCGAGACGGCAAGCCCTTCGAGAACGACAATCTCGGCTACTACGTCTACGATGTGGCGTGGTCGCCCAACGGCAAAGAGCTGATGTTCAACCGAACGAACCGGAATCAGAATCGAATGGAGAAGGTCGCATCCAACCCGGACACAGGCAAGACCCGAGTGATTTTTCATGAGGAGTGGTTGCCTAGTTGGGTAGAAATTCATCCCGGAGTCACCTATCTTAAAGACAATA